>JAFSWK010000213.1 GCA_017444505.1 Rhodocyclaceae bacterium
ACGCCGTCGAATGGTCGGTCGACATGAGCGGCTGTTACAGCCGCATCTTCTCCGAAGAAGCCGCCTGGTCCAGCGCCGACAAATTCGACGGCGGCAACACTGGCCACCGCCCGCGCGTCAAGGGCGGCTATCTGCCCGTGCCGCCCGTCGACAGCCTCAACGACATCCGCGCCGCCATGGTGCTGGCGCTGACCGAATGCGGCGTGCCCGTGGAAGTGCATCACCACGAAGTCGCCACCGCCGGACAATGCGAAATCGGCACCCGTTTCAACACGCTGGTGCGCCGCGCCGACTGGACGCAACTGCAAAAATACGTCATCCACAACACCGCCCACCAGTACGGCAAAACCGCCACCTTCATGCCCAAGCCCATCGTCGGCGACAACGGCTCGGGGATGCACGTGCACCAATCCATCTGGAAAGACGGTCAAAACCTCTTTGCCGGCAACGGCTACGCCGGTCTTTCCGAAATGGCGCTCTACTATATCGGCGGCATCATCAAGCACGCCCGCGCGCTGAACGCCATCACCAACCCCGGCACCAACTCCTACAAGCGCCTCGTGCCGCACTTTGAAGCGCCCACCAAGCTCGCCTACTCCGCGCGCAACCGCTCCGCCTCCATCCGCATTCCCTACGTGGCGAACCCGAAAGGGCGGCGCATCGAAGCCCGTTTTCCCGACCCGCTCGCCAACCCCTATCTGGCCTTCTCCGCACTCTTGATGGCCGGTCTGGACGGCATCCAGAACAAAATCCACCCGGGCGACCCGGCGGACAAAAACCTCTACGACCTGCCGCCCGAAGAAGACGCCCAGATTCCCACCGTGTGCACCAGTCTGGAACAAGCCGTCGAATCGCTCGATGCCGACCGCGAATTCCTCACCCGTGGCGGCGTCTTTTCCAACGACTTCATCGACGCCTACATCGCCGTCAAAATGGACGAAGTCACCCGCCTGCGCATGACCACGCACCCGGTTGAATTTGACCTCTATTACAGCCTGTGACGCCGCCCGCCGCGCCTTCCCCGCACGCGAACGACGCGGCGGCAGAAACCCTCTTGCACCCCAAATACCGCCCCGACATTGACGGGCTGCGCGCCGTGGCGGTGCTGGCCGTCGTCGCCTTTCACGCCTTTCCGCGCTGGATGCCAGGCGGGTTTGTCGGCGTGGATATTTTCTTCGTCATCTCGGGCTATCTGATTTCCACCATCCTGCTGGAAAATCTTGAACGCGGCACGTTCAGCTTCACAACCTTTTACATGCGCCGCATCCGGCGGATTTTCCCTGCACTGGCCGTGGTGCTGGCAGCTTCGTTTGCTTTCGGCTGGTACAGCCTGTTTGCCGATGAATTCCGACAACTGGGCAAACACATGGCTGGCGGCGCAGGTTTTGTTGCCAATATCCTGCTGTGGAAAGAGGCAGGCTATTTCGATACGGCATCCGAACTCAAACCGCTGCTGCATCTGTGGAGCCTGGGCATTGAGGAGCAGTTTTACCTCCTCTGGCCGCTGGTGTTGTGGCTGGTCTGGAAAAAGAAATTCAACCCGCTTACGGTCATCGCGCTGCTGCTGGCAGCGTCGTTCGCGGCCAATCTGTACCGCATCGGGCGCGCACCCACGGCGGTTTTTTATTCGCCCCATACCCGTTTCTGGGAATTGCTCGCCGGTAGCTTGCTGGCGTGGCTGGTCGTAAACCGGAGCAATGTGACAGAGAACTTGCGCCGCACATGCGACCGCCTGCTGGCGCGGGTCATTTACCGCGAGCCGCCGGCCAACGATGGCCGCACGCTGGAAAACGTGCTCTCCCTTGCCGGTTTTGTGCTGCTGGCAATCGGTTTCTGGAAAATCACCAAAGCCACGCCCTTTCCCGGCGCGTGGGCGGCGCTGCCGGTGGCCGGTGCGTTTTTGCTCATCGCGGCGGGGCAGCGGGCGTGGTTGAACCGCGTGTTCCTTAGCAACCGCGTGGCGGTGTTTTTTGGCCTGATCAGTTTTCCGCTGTATCTGTGGCACTGGCCGCTGCTGGCCTTCGCCCGCATCATCGAAGGCGGCACGCCTGCGCGTAGCGTGCGCATCGCCGCCGTGTTCGCGGCCATCGTGCTGGCAACGCTAACTTGGCGCTTCATCGAGCGCCCGCTGCGCTTCGGCGGCCACGGCAAAGTCAAGGCCATTGCGCTGGCGCTGGTCGTGGCGGCATTGGGTGCCATCGGTTATCTCTCCTACCGCATGGAGGGCTTTCCTGAGCGCACAGCTAATCTGTCGCACCTCACCAGCCAACTGTACTGGCGCAACGATATGCACGACGATTATTGCGACCAGCTTTTTGTCATCAAGCAGATTCCCGATAGTTTCTGTCGCATTACCCCGAACCAGCCAGACCCCACCATCATGCTGATTGGCGACTCCAAAGCCTGGCACTTCTTTCCCGGCCTGAACAAACGCGCGAGCGAACACAATATCGGCGTATTGGCAATGAACCTGGGGCGCTGCGCCGCCTTCCTCGGCTTCGTCATAGACACTCAAGATGCGGAACTCTGCCGACAAGTAATCGACAAAACACTCGAACTGGCATTGAACAATCCTTCGGTCAAAACAGTGCTTCTCGCCTCCGATCCTTACTGGCCAACGGAAACCTCCAGCTTTCTGCACAGCTCGCCCCCTGACCATAGTGATGCCAGCTACATGCGTATCATCCAGGACAGCCTCAGATCAACCTTCGCCGCCCTGCTCGCGCGCAACAAACACGTTGTTTTTATCCTTCCCAACATAGGAACGCTTGAATTTCACCCTCGCGATTGTATTGCCCGCCGCTTCCGTCCGCCTGTTAAAACCGTTTGCGCCAGCGACCGCAACCGCTATCTTATCGGCTACGACCGCTTCCGCGCCGCCGTTGCCCCCGTGTTAGCCGCGTTCCCGCAAGTGCGGGTATTTGATCCAACTTCCGTACTATGTGATGACGCACGTTGTTGGGCAATGAAAGACGGAAAGTTGCTTCACCGCGACC
>JAFSWK010000214.1 GCA_017444505.1 Rhodocyclaceae bacterium
ATCGGGGCGCACCTGTCCGTCTTCCAGCGCAAAAAACGGCGGCAGGGTTTCCAGTTTTTCTACAAGCAGTTGATTTTCAGCAGAAAACGCGCATCCGCAGGACATCGCCAGTAGCAGGCAGGCGCAGGTTGCAACGAGTGTGGGGGAAATTTTTCGTAACAACGCTTTTCTCTAATCGGATCAATGAATAAAATCATCCTTCCGAGCGTTTTGAGGGAAGGCTGCGCACCTTGCCGTTTTCTCAAGAAGCTGGAATGTCGCAGTAAATCTACGGCAAATGAAAAACTTGGAAAGCGTCTGGGGGCGAGTTCGCGCCGGACGGAAAGCAGCAACAGAAACAAGATATTGCTACAAGGAAGCAGCCGGATGAAGCGTTTCTTTTCTCGCTGGGCAGGCGTTGTGCTGGCAGGTGTTGCTTTTTCGTCGCAGGCGCTGGCTGCCGATTCTGACGGGCTGGTCAGCGCGCTTTCGCGTGTCGCGCCCGAACTGAAGCAGGACGTGCTGCGCCATGCCGTGACGGCCATGCAGTGCGCCACTGCTCGTGGGCACGCGCCCTCTACCCGTCTGGCGGTGATTGATTTTTCCCTGCCCTCGAATGAGCGCCGCCTGTGGCTGTTTGACCTGACCCGCAATGCGTTGCTGGCGCACGAGCTGGTCGCGCACGGCATGGGGTCGGGCGAATTGAACGCTACCCGCTTTTCCAATCACGTCGGCAGTCACCAGTCCAGCCTCGGCCTGTTCCGCACGGAAGAAACCTATTTTGGCCGCCACGGTTATTCGCTGCGCATGGACGGGCTGGAAGAGGGCATCAACAGCAATGCCCGCGAGCGCGCCGTGGTCATCCATGCCGCCGACTATGTAAGTCCGGACTGGATTCTTCGCCACGGACGCCTCGGGCGCAGCCACGGCTGCCCCGCCGTGCGTCCGGCGGCGCTGCATCAGGTGGTGGAAAACCTCAAAGGCGGGCAGTTTCTGTTTTCGTATTACCCGGACAGCCACTGGCTGCGCACCTCGAAATATCTGCATTGTGGCGGGAAGAAAAGCAACGCGGGTCGCATGGTTGGGCTGGGCGCCGCCAGCACGGGCGGTTAAGCGGCGGGCGGCATTGCCCGTCGATGGTTTTGCACACCTTGGCGGGCGGACTGGGCGGCAGACCTTGCAAGGCGCGGGGTAGAGGGGGCGTCCGAGGCTGGGTGTGCGTCGGTGTGTCTTCTGTCAAACAACCACAAATCTCTTGCGCCGCCGGGGCGGGCGTACTGACGTTGTTTATAAACCGTTGAATTTCAATAAAGTGCAGATTTTTTTGTGTGCTTGTAATAACAACTGGGTATAAGAACATTTTCTCAAATGCATTTTAGTTTTTACTGAGCAGCGAAAAAATGCGCGTGCAGCGGACGCGAAACCGGCACGAAGGTCGGGTCAGCGTCGCATGGGGAAAACGGCCTGTTTTCCGGTGATGCGTGCTCCGGATGAATTTTTGACGGATGCCGCAGAGAAACAAAGGACAAGAATCATGGCAACGTTACACAACGCGCACAGCAAAGTATTCATTCTGCATGAGAATCCAGAATGGATACCGCCTTTCGCGGCGGCATTTCAGCGCGCAGGCGTGGATTTTCAGGAATGGATTTTTTCGGACGACGCAGGCCATGCCTTTGATCTGGATCGCGAACCGCCGCAGGGCGTGTTTTGGTCGCGTCTTTCGGCCTCTTCGCATACGCGCGGCCATGCGCACGCCAAAGAATACGCCCGCGCGGTATTGGCATGGCTGGAACGTCATGGCCGACGGGTGGTCAATGGCGCTGCGGTGCTGGAATTTGAAGTCAGCAAGGTGCGCCAATATTTGGCGTTGCAAAAACATGGTTTCAACGTGCCCCGCACTTCCGCCGTGTTCGGCAAGAACGCCCTGATTGCAACGGCCAGGCAATATGCCGTGCCGTTTATTGTCAAGCACAATCAGGGCGGCAAGGGGCTGGGCGTGCGCCGCTTTGACGATGTGGAAGATTTTAAACGGTATGTCAATGGCGCTGATTTTGAAGCGCCTGTGGACGGCATTACGCTGATTCAGGAATACATTCCAAGTCGGGAACATTTTATTACCCGTCTGGAATTCATCGGCGGCAAGTTTCATTACGCCGTGCGCGTGGATACTTCGGCGGGCAGTTTCCAGCTCTGCCCTGCGGATGCCTGCCGCATTGACGACATGCCGGAACTCGCGGGCGGCGCCTGCGACATTCAGGGCGCAAAAAACAACGCCTTTTCTTTGCGTACAGACGTGGACGCCGGACTGCCATTCGTGCAGAAACTGGAAGCGTTTTTGCAGCAGCATCAGATTGAAGTGGCGGGTGTAGAGTTCATTGAAACGCCGACAGGCGAGCGCGTAATTTACGACATCAACACCAACACCAACTACAACGCGCAAGTTGAAGCGCAGGCGAAACAGGCTGCTGCTGACCGCATTGTGGCGTTTCTGGACGGTTTGTAATGCGCCAGACGGCGCAAGAAAATCATCTGGTTTTTTCATTCAACAACAACGGAGAGTGCTATGAAATTCGGATATTGGTCGCCCGTATGGGGTTCATGGTTGCGCAACGTGGATGACGACACCACGCCCTGCTCATGGGAATATGTGCGTGACCTGGCGGTGCGCGCAGAACAGATTGGTTATGAACTGACGCTGGTTCCGGAGCTGAATCTGAACGACATCAAGGGGCATGATGCGCCTGTGCTGGACGCATGGACGGTTGCCACGGGTCTGGCGGTGGCGACGAAAAAGATGGAAATTCTGGCGGCGCTGCGCCCGCAATATCATCAACTGGCGACTACCGCAAAACGCATCGCCACCATTCAGGAAATTGCGCAAGGGCGTTTTTCCGTGAATCTGGTGTCGGCATGGTGGCAGGAAGAGGCGCGCCAATACGGCATTGATTTTGCCCATCATGATGACCGCTACGGCTATGAAGAAGAGTACATCGCTGCGATGCGCGGTTTCTGGCGGCATACGCCATTTACCCATGCGGGGAAATATTTCAGGTTTGAAAACAGCTATCTTTCTCCGAAGCCGGTACGGGAACCCATCGTCTACGCAGGTGGGGAAAGCGAAATCGGTCGGCAGACGATTGCCCGCTTTGCGGATAGTTATCTGATGCACGGGCATACGCTGGACGAGCTGAAAGTCAAGATTGCCGACATGAAAGCGCGCAAAGAACGCCTGGGGCTGGAACCGTTCAAGGTGTTTGGCATGGCGGTCTATATCATCGTGCGTGACAGCGAAGAAGAGGCGAAGAAGGAATACGAACGCATTACCACCATCAAAAACTATGAGCGGTGGGAAAATTCGCACAAAAATTTCACCGGCAACTCTCATCTGGATATCGAAGTTGCGAAAGTGGATTATTCCGTCACCAACCGTGGTCTGCGCTCGAATCTGGTCGGCACGCCCGAACAGGTCGCCGAAAAACTGCTGGCCTATCAGGAAGCAGGGCTGGGCGTGGTTCTGGTGCAATCCGCGCCTGTGCGCGAAGAGCTGGAACGCATTGCGGAGCAGGTGATTCCGCTGGTCAATGGCAAATAAAGCCGGCGGACGGCGCCCTTTGTCGATGGGCAACAGGCTGGCTTATATTCAACAGGCAAAGGTTTGGCAATGAACAACATTTTTCTGGTGAACGGCTCAACGCGCAAAAAAGGCTTCAATGCCCAGTTGATGCAAAAAATAGCCGACATTTTTTCGGAGTGCAATGTATCCGTCAGGGAGTTGCACTGGCAGGACATTCCGGTTTTCTGTCAGGACAATGATTATCCGCCGCCGCCTGAAGTGGAGCGCGTGCGTCGTGATGTGGTTTCCTCGATGGCGCTGTTTTTCGTCACTCCTGAGTACAACGGCTATTGTCCGGGCGGGCTGAAGAATCTGCTGGATTGGCTTTCCCGTTCCATGAATCCGGCCAACAGCCGTGGCGAATCGTTCATCCATAACCGCATTACGGCAGTTACGTCGGCGGCGGCTGGCGGCGGCGTGGCGGTTCGGCACAATATGGAGCAGTTGCTTGGATTTGTTCGCACCCAGGTGGTGAATGAATATTCCTGCGGGGTGGCGATCAAGAAAGACGACTGGAAAAGCGGCGAGCTGACCATCACCGACGATGAAGCCGCTGGCCTGAGACGATTTGTGCTGTCGTTTTTGCAGGCGGTCAAAGAGAGAGAAGAGTTGAAACTGAATCCAATGATTTGACTCCCGTCATTTCATGGTTCCTGAACAGAGGAGATTGAACATGAGCAACAAAAAAATAATTCATTTCAATGCGTTTGAAATGAACTGCGTATCGCACCTGTCGCCTGGCCTGTGGCGCTATCCGGGCGATCAGTCCTTGCATTACAAGGATATTGGGTACTGGCAAAATCTGTCGCGCATCGCCGAAAAGGGGCTGTTTGACGCGATTTTTATTGCGGACGTGCTGGGTGTGTATGACATCTATCAGGGTTCGGATGAATCCGCGTTGCGCACGGCCTTGCAAACGCCGGTGAATGACCCTGTGCAGTTGGCGGCAATTGGCGCGGCAGTGACGGAAAATCTGGGCTTTGGCATTACCGCCGGAGTGCCGTTTGAACATCCGTTTCCTTTTGCGCGGCGTTTGTCGACCCTGGATCACCTGACAAAAGGGCGGGTGGGCTGGAACATCGTGACGGGCTATCTGCCGTCCGCAAACCGTTCCATGGGGACGCTTGAGGCGGCTCATGACGCGCGTTATGATCAGGCGGATGAGTATCTGGAAGTGCTCTATCGCTTGCTGGAAGGTTCCTGGGAAGATGATGCGGTGGTATTGAACCGGGAGACGGGGCAATTTGCCGATCCGGAAAAAATCCATCACATTGTCCATCACGGCAAATTTTACGATGTGGAGGGGATTCATATTTGCGAACCCTCGCCGCAGCGCACGCCGGTGCTGTTTCAGGCGGGCAATTCGCGTCGCGGCATGAAATTCGCCGCCGAAAATGCGGAGGCGATTTTCATCGCACCGCCGACCAAGGAATACGCCCGCACAGCGGTCAAAAATGTCCGCGAGGCGCTGGTGCGCGCAGGACGCCGTCCGGAAGACGCCAAGATTTATATTCTGGCGACGGTGATTACGGATAAAACGGATGCGCTGGCGAATGCAAAATATCAGGATTTGCTGTCTTACGCTTCGCAAGAAGGTTCGCTGGTAATCAATTCGGGCTGGCTGGGCACGGATTTGTCGCAATACGATCTGGATGCGCCGCTGGATAAAATCCAGTCCAACGCCATTCAGGCGCAGGTCGAAGCCTTGTCCAACAGCCGCACCGAAGACGGCAGGGTCTGGACGTTGCGGGATTTGATCAAACTTTCCGGCATTGGTTGCCAGGGCATCAAGATTGTGGGCGGCGCCCAAACTGCGTCTGACCAGATCGAAGAGTTGATCGACTATTCCGGAGCCGATGCCCTGAATCTGGGCTATGCCACAACGCCGGGCACACACGCGGATGTGGTTGAATTTGTTGTGCCGGAACTGCAAAAGCGGGGGCGCTATCAAACGCAATACGCGCCCGGCAGTTTGCGCAACAAGTTGTTTGGTCAGGGTGACCGGCTGCCCGCAAACCACCGCGCGGCGAAATACCGCAAGGGCGGCGCGCTGTATGCGGTCGATGACTTCACCCACACCGGACGCAAGCGCAGGGCGTAATCCGTTCTGACATTGCTGACATTTCGGGCGCGGCGATTGCCGGAAATTCCGGATTGCCGCGTCCGCTTCGCGTTGTTGCGCCGACGGGCGCAATCAGGCGACGTTGTCGTTCAGACCCGGTTCGCGCCGCCGCATGAAGGGCATTTTTCTTTCCGGCGTGAGCGAGGGTTCCCCGGCATCGTGGAGGCTTTGTCCGGATTGCGCTTCGGCGGACTGCGCATCGCCGTAGAGCGCCTGTGCTTCGCTCACCGACGAAGAGACGGAAATGTCCGGCTCGGGGATGGTCGGCTCGGGTTCGTAGGGGGCACTGTTTCCAATGCGGCGCAGGACATCCTCGCGGAAATCCAGCCGTGGCGTGCCGTTTTCTTTCGCGTTCAGGGCGTTGTGCCCCTCGGCCATGTGCTCGAAGAGCGCCTTGCACGGTTCGGCAATGGCCACAAACAGGCTCGCCGTGCGGTTGAAGTGCTCGTTGACCTGCGTGCGGTAGGCGGCCATTTCGGCGCGGGCTTCGGCCAGTGCTTCTTCCAGTTTGTAGATTTTTTCCGGGTCGCCCGCACTGCTGCTGCGGCTGGCGCGACCGGCAAGAAAGGCGAGCACGATGGCCAGCAGGGTGACGGCGATAATCCAGGGAAATTGCGGGAGTGCGGCAAGCTGTTCCATGATGTGCCTCCAAGGTGAATCCATAGGGGCAAGTATAAGCGCAGTGCTGGGCGGAAAGTCTACATGCGGAGGTTACAGCGCGTGCGTGCGGTCGTGTCGTGCGAAACCGGCAAGATGCGGCGCAATGCCGCGTCCGGCGGCAAACACCTTGAAAGTTTCGCCCATTTCGCGCAAATCGCTGATGCGCTGGGCGCCGCGCAGCGCCTCGAAACGGGCGCGTTCGTCGGCATCGTCGTAACGGGCAAGATGCTTCGCCAGTCCGCAGTTGAAGAGGAAAGCCGCTTGCGAGGTAAAACCGAGAATGTCCAGTCCGCTGTCGAAGGCGGCTTCGGCGATTGCCGTGAAATCGACCGAGGCGGTGAGGTCGTTCAAACCGGGCAGCCAGAACGGGTCGGCGTGCATCCGGTGGCGGTAATAACAGGCCAGCGTGCCGTCGCTGCGCGCGGGCAGGTAATACTCGTTGCGCGGGTAGCCGTAGTCGATGAGCAGCATCAGGCCGGAATCCAGACGGCGGCTCCAATCGCGCACCCAGTCGCGCGCGGCCAGCGCCAGTTCCGTGCGCACGGGGGCGTCGGTTTCCACCGCCAGCGGCAAATCCGCCGCCGCCGTGCGCAACACGGCAGACAAAGGGCGCGCCTGCCAGCAAAACTGTCCCGCAGCATCCAGCGCCACGCCTTCTTCGCGCACCTCGCCGCCCTCGCAAATCAGCCGATGCACGGGCATGGCGTCGAGCACTTCGTTGGCCAGCAGCACGCCGGAAAAGCGCTCGGGCGGCGCGTGCAGCCAGCGCACCCGCGCCAGCAGATGCGGCGTCTCGGCGGTGAGCCGTTCTTGCTGGCGCTGCATCAACGAAGGAGAAACTTCCAGAATGTCGTAGTGCGTGGGCAGGCAATCAAGCCGTTCCAGTGCTTGCAGGATGCTTACGGCCAGCGCGCCGCTGCCCGCGCCGGCTTCAATGAGGACGCCTTCGGTTTGCGGCAGCGCTTCGGCCAGCTGTGTGGCGATGCATTCGCCAAAGAGCGGCGTGGCCTCGGGCGCGGTGATGAAATCCCCGTCCGCGCCGAGTTTGTGGCTGCCGCCGGTGTAATAGCCCAGCTCCGGTGCGTATAGCGCAAGCTGCATGTAGCGGGCAAAGGAAATCCAGCCGCCCGCGTGCTGGATGGCGTGCGCAATCTGCGCGCGCAGCCGTTCGCTGTGTGCGGCCTCTTCGGGGGAAGGCGCGGGCAAGGGGGCGGGCATGGCGGGGTGTTCGGGCGGGAATGCTTGCAACACAAACCGGCGCGGCGCGCTTGCAGGCGGGCGCACGGCAAAGGAATGCGGAAGGGGAAACAGGCAGGAAACTGGCGCGGACGGCGGGACTCGAACCCACTACCTCAGCCTTCGGAGGGCTGCACTCTATCCAGATGAGCTACGTCCGCGAAAGCGCGCAAGGATACCCCGAATCCCGCACGGCGGCAAACGAAGCGGCGCGCACGGGCGCTGTGCTTGGCTAGCTGTTCGGTTTGCTGGCGGGCAGTCATGAAGAAAAGCGGACGCAAGGCAAGAACCTTGCGTCCGCTGTGTGAGACCCCCGTCTGTGCCGAATTGGCCGGGCATCCTGAACCGGAGGTTCAGGGAGGTTGCTTTCCGCCGCTTTCAGGCTCACCCTCAGGGAGCGGGCACACCAGCGGGCTGTGGGGCAGCAACCGTGTCTTGCGACGTTATTGGTTCAAGGAATCTACGGCTTCCTCAAACACGACAGGGGAGTGACCTGTATGAATCGCTGCGCTTCGTGCAGACCCCGGCAAACCTTAGAAGAGCTTTTCCTGCTGCGCCAGAGCGGTTTCGAGGCGGGCGTTCATGGAGCCAATCCTACGCTTCATTGCAGGGATGTCAACCCCATCGCCGCGCTGTGCGCGCAATAATTCATGGGCAAGGTTGAGCGCCGTCATGACGGCGAGTTTTTCGCCCGTGGCGTTGGTGAGCGCGGCAAATTCCTTGAGCTTGGCATCGAGCAGTTCGGCGGCTTCTTTCAGTCCGGCCAGTTCTTCGGGCTGGCAGCCGACGCGGTATTCCTTGCCGAGGACGACAATGTCGAGTGCGGTAGCGGCCATTATGCGGACTCCTCTTCTTCGGGTTGCGCGCCGCCGGGCAGACGCGAGAGCGCGGCTTCGATATGCTCGCCGGCGGCGGTGATGCGGGCGTTCAGGCTGCGGTTTTCCAGCTCGGAGGCGGCCAGACGCACGCGCAGTTCGCGCATTTCGGCTTTCGCGGCGTCGTAGAGGCCAATCAGCTCTTCAAGCTGCTGTTCAAGACGGGTAAGTTCGTTTTCCATTGCTTGCGGAAGGTGGAGAAAGAGAACGGGTTAGCCACGCGGGGCAAGTTGCGAGAGGTCGCGCACGGCGCCGGTGTCGGCGCTGGTGGTGAGCGCGGCGTAGGCTTGCAGCGCGGGCGAGATTTCACGCTCGCGCGCTTGCGGGTGCCAGGCGTCGGCACCGCGCGCTTCCTGTTTGGCGCGGCGCGCGGCCAGCGTGGCGTCGTCGACTTTCAGGTGGATGCTGCGGGCGGGAATGTCGATTTCAATCTCGTCGCCATCTTCAATCAGGGCGATGGCACCGCCGCAGGCGGCTTCCGGCGAGACGTGGCCGATGGACAGGCCGGAGGTGCCGCCAGAAAAACGCCCGTCGGTGAGCAGGGCGCATTCCTTGCCCAGACCGCGCGATTTCAGGTAGCTGGTGGGGTCGAGCATTTCCTGCATCCCGGGGCCGCCTTTGGGGCCTTCGTAGCGGATGACGACGACGTCGCCCGATTGCACGACGTTGGGGTCAAGAATGCCGGTGACGGCGGCTTCCTGGCTTTCAAAGACGCGGGCGCGTCCGGTGAATTTCCAGATGGATTCATCGACGCCGGCGGTTTTGACGATGCAGCCTTTTTCCGCGATGTTGCCGTAGAGCACGGCCAGACCGCCGTCTTCGGAGAAGGCGTGTTTTTTGTCGCGGATGACGCCGCCGCTGCGGTCCATGTCCATTTCCGGCCATTGGTGGTGCTGCGAGAAGGGTTGCTGCGAGGGCACGCCGCCAGGGGCGGCCTTGTAGAAGTCGAAGACGCTGATGTCGTGCGCCTGCATGATGTCCCAGCTTGCCAGCGCGGCGCTGAGCGTTTTGCTGTGCACGGTGTGCGCGTCGCGGTGCAGCAGACCGGCGCGGTCGAGTTCGCCCAGAATGCCCATGACGCCACCGGCGCGGTGCACGTCTTCCACATGCACGTCGGCCACCGCCGGGGCGACCTTGCACAGGCAGGGGACGTTGCGCGACAGGCGGTCGATGTCCGCCATGGTGAAATCGACGCCCGCTTCGCGCGCGGCGGCCAGCAGGTGCAGCACGGTGTTTGACGAGCCGCCCATGGCGATGTCCAGGCTCATGGCGTTTTCAAAGGCTTCGCGGGTGGCGATGCCGCGCGGCAGCGCCGTGGCGTCTTCTTTTTTGTACCAGCGTTCGGTGAGTTTGACGATGAGCTTGCCCGCGTTGCGGAACAGGCGTTCGCGCTGCGCGTGCGTGGCGACCAGCGTGCCGTTGCCGGGCAGCGCGAGGCCGAGGGCTTCCATCAAGCAGTTCATGGAGTTGGCGGTAAACATGCCGGAGCACGAACCGCAGGTGGGGCAGGCGCTGCGCTCGATGGCGGCGACTTCTTCATCCGGACAGTTGGGGTCGGCGGCCTGCACCATGGCGTCAATCAAATCCAGTGACTGCACGCGGCTTTCCCATTTCGCCTTGCCCGCTTCCATCGGCCCGCCGGAAACAAAGATGGTGGGGATGTTCAGGCGCAGCGCGGCCATCAACGTGCCCGGGGTGATTTTGTCGCAGTTGGAAATGCACACCAGCGCGTCCGCCGTGTGTGCATTGACCATGTATTCGACGCTGTCGGCGATGAGTTCGCGCGAGGGCAGCGAATAGAGCATTCCGCCGTGCCCCATGGCGATGCCGTCGTCAATGGCGATGGTGTTGAATTCGCGGGCGACGCCGCCGGCCTGTTCGATTTCCTGCGCGACAATGCGGCCGAGTTCGCGCAGGTGCACATGGCCGGGCACAAACTGCGTGAAGCTGTTGGCGATGGCGATGATGGGTTTGTCAAAATCGCTGTCGCTCATGCCG
>JAFSWK010000215.1 GCA_017444505.1 Rhodocyclaceae bacterium
AGCCAGTTCCAGCAGTTCAGCAAACGGCGTGCCCATTTCGAGTTCATAGACGCCCGGGCGATTGACGTGGCCGGAGATGGAAAACAGCTTGGTGCCGCCATTGTTGGGTTTGCCCAAGTCCAGAAACGCCTGCCCGCCCATGTTGATGATGAAGGGCACCGAGGCGAAGGTTTCGGTGTTGTTGATGGTGGTCGGCTTGCCGTAGAGGCCGCAATTGGCCGGGAAAGGCGGCTTGAAGCGCGGCTGACCCTTTTTGCCTTCGATGGATTCGAGCAGCGCAGTTTCTTCGCCGCAAACATAGGCGCCATAGCCGTGGTGCGCGAACAGTTCAAACGAAAAATCACTGCCGAGAATGCGGCTGCCCAAAAGACCGGCGTTGCGCGCTTCTTGCAGCGCCTCTTCAAAGCGTTCGTAGAGTTCGAAGATTTCGCCGTGAATGTAGTTGTAGCCGCGCGTCGCCCCCATCGCCCAGGCGGCAATCGTCATGCCTTCGATGATGGCGTGCGGGTTGTAGCGCAGGATGTCGCGGTCTTTGAAGGTACCCGGTTCGCCTTCGTCGGAGTTGCAGCACAGGTATTTTTCGCCCTCGCCTTTGGGCATGAAGCTCCATTTCAGGCCGGTCGGAAAACCCGCGCCGCCGCGCCCGCGCAGCACGGATGCCTTCATTTCGGCAATCAGCGTCTCGGGCGGCACCTTGCCGGTAATGACCTTTTTCAGCGCCGAATAGCCGCCGCGCGCCAGATAGTGTTCCAGCCGCCAGCCCGCATCGCCATTCGTGTTGGCAAGAATCAATGGACGCAGACTCATTTGCTCTCCAGTTCGGCCAGAAGGCGGTCGATTTTTTCCGGCGTCATCCAGCTACACATTTTGTGGTTGTTGTGCAGCAGCACCGGCGCATCGCCACAGGCGCCCATGCACTCGCCTTCCTTGAGGGTGAATTTGCCGTCCGGCGTGGTTTCGTTGAAACCGATGCCGAGCTTCTGTTGCAGGTATTCGGCCACGTGCACGCCGCCCGACAACGCACAGGGCAGATTGGTGCACACGGTAATCTTGTGACGACCCACGGGTTTGAGTTCGTACATGTTGTAGAACGTCGCCACTTCATAGACGGCCACTTCGGGCATGTCCAGATAGGCGGCCACTTCGGAAATCGCTTCCTTGGGCAGCCAGCCTGCGTTTTCTTCCTGCGCAATGCGCAGCGCCGACATCACCGCAGACTGCTTTTGCCCTGCCGGATACTTGGCAATTTCCCGATCAATTTTCTGTTTCGCTTCCGCACTCAGCATCGCCGGGTCTCCTATCGGTCAATCTCGCCGAACACGACATCCATCGTGCCGATGATGGCGACCACGTCTTGCAGCATGTGCCCGCGCGCCATGGCGTCCATGGCGGCCAGATGCACGTAGCCCGGCGAACGCATCTTCAGCCGGTACGGTTTGTTGGCACCATCCGACACCGCATAGACGGCAAACTCGCCCTTCGGGTGTTCGACGGCAGCATAGACTTCGCCTTCGGGCACATGCACCCCTTCCGAGAAGAGCTTGAAGTGGTGAATCAGCGCCTCCATGTTGCTCTTCATTTCAACGCGCTTGGGCGGGGCGACCTTGTGGTCATCCACAATCACCGGCCCCGGGTTGTTGCGCAGCCATTCCACGCACTGACGGATGATGCGGTTGGACTGGCGCATTTCTTCCACGCGGCACAGATAGCGGTCGTAGCAATCGCCCGCCGTGCCCACCGGCACGTCAAACTGCACGCGGTCATAGACGGCATAGGGCTGCTTTTTGCGCAAATCCCACTCAACGCCGGAGCCGCGCAACATGACGCCGGTGAAACCACGCGCCAGCGCCTCTTCGGGCGAGACCACGCCAATACCCACGGTGCGCTGTTTCCAGATGCGGTTGTCGCTGAGCAGGGTTTCGTATTCGTCGCAGTATTTCGGGAAACGCTCGGTAAAGTCTTCAATGAAATCAAGCAGCGAGCCGCGCACCGAGTTCAGCCGTTCGACCTCGGCGGCGTTCTTGAAGCGGCTTTCGTGGTATTTCGGCATTGCATCGGGCAAGTCCCGATAGACGCCGCCGGGGCGGTAATAGGCCGCGTGCATCCGCGCACCACTCACCGCTTCGTACATGTCCATGAGGTCTTCGCGCTCACGGAAGGCGTAGAGAATCAGCGTCATCGCGCCAATATCGAGCGCGTGCGAGCCGATGTTCATCAGGTGATTGCGGATGCGGGTGATTTCGTCGTACATCACGCGGATGTACTGCGCACGCAGCGGCACTTCAATGCCCAGCAAGCGTTCAACGGCCAGACAGTAGGCATGTTCGTTGACCATCATCGAAACGTAGTCGAGACGGTCCATATAGGGCACGGATTGCAGCCAGGTGCGAGCCTCGGCCAGTTTTTCCGTGCCGCGATGCAGCAGGCCGACGTGCGGGTCCGCGCGCTGGACGACTTCGCCATCCAGTTCCAGAATCAGGCGCAACACGCCGTGCGCCGCCGGGTGCTGCGGCCCGAAGCTGATGGTGTGATTGCGCGTTTGCTCAGGGCGCATCTCAGACATGGCCGCCTTCTCCATACGTGGCCTCGCGCACGATGCGCGGCGAATTTTCGCGCGGCTCAATCGTGACGGGTTGATAACACACGCGCCCCATTTCTTCGTCGTAACGCATTTCCATGTACCCGGAGACCGGAAAATCCTTGCGCAGCGGATGCCCGACAAAGCCGTAATCGGTCAGCAGACGGCGCAGGTCAGGATGGCCGTCAAAAGCAATGCCGAACATGTCGAAGGCTTCGCGCTCAAACCAGTTGGCCGACGGCCAGATATCAACCACCGAAGGCACCACCGGAAAATTGTCCTCCGGCGCATACACGCGCACGCGCAGCCGCCAGTTGTGCGCCAGCGACAGCAAATGGACGACGGCAGCATAACGCTGCGGCTTTTTCTCCGCGCCATTGGCGTAACCGGAATAGTCGATGCCGGACAAATCGACCAGTTGCTCAAAACGCAGCGTCGCTTCATCGCGCAGCGTGCGCATCGCGCTGACGTAGTGCTTCGCGTCGATGACCACGGTCAGCTCGCCGTTGTGGTGCAGGATTTCGCCAATCGCCTCTTGCGGCAGCGCAGCACGCAGGGCGGATTCAAGACGATCCAGTTTGGCGCTCATCTCGTCCCCCTCATCGCGCAATGGTGTTGGTGCGGCGGATCTTGTTCTGCAATTGCAGCAGACCGTAGATCAGCGCCTCGGGCGTCGGCGGACAGCCCGGCACGTAAATATCCACCGGCACCACGCGATCGCAGCCACGCACCACGGAGTAGGAATAGTGGTAGTAGCCGCCGCCATTGGCACAGGAACCCATGGAAATCACCCAGCGCGGCTCAGGCATCTGGTCATAGACCTTGCGCAGCGCGGGCGCCA
>JAFSWK010000216.1 GCA_017444505.1 Rhodocyclaceae bacterium
AAGGGGCCATCAGCACCTACGCCAGCACCGTCGCCGCCAGCGCCCGCCTCTGGTCGCTATCCACCGCCAACGTCCGCACCACATCCAGCGACAGGATTGGCTTTCGGTGTGGCTGCTATTTTGAGTAAAGGAGAGCGCTGCGCATGGCACATGTAGAACTCCTCTTCACCCGTCGCCGTCATCCAGGCAGTGCGCTGATTCGCGCGCTCACCTGGTCGGCTTTCTCGCACGTCGAACTCATTGTGGGCAACGAAGTCATTGGCGCGCAAGCCCCTGAGGGGGTAGTGCGCAGTGCCAGATGCTATCGTCTTGAGCGCGCCTCGCGCGCAGCCATCATGCGCATAGCCCACCCGCATCCTAAGCGGGTGCAAGAGCTGGTGGAAAGCCAGCTTGGCAAACCGTATGACTGGGCGGGCGTAGTGGGATTAGGGCTACGCCGTCGCTGGCAGGACGCGGACTGCTGGTTTTGTTCTGAACTGATTGCCTGGGCATTTGAAGCCAGCGGCCATCCTCTTTTCCGCGCTGCTGCTGCGCACCGCATCACCCCCCAACACCTATGGCTACTGCCGCACCCGTGCGAATGGCAGAAGGGATGAACGTCGATCAAAGGTCTCCCACGCCCCCCACCGCTCCCAAACGCACCCGAACCACAAGAATTAAAATTCCATTGCGAAATTTACAACCCCCCAGACACCGATTTATCGCATATTTTTTTTTCCAATTATCGCGCGCCGCTACACGATGACCGGCGCGGAAGACACGCCCGCAACGTATATCCACGGCGCCAAAATCGCCATCGACGAAGACGGCCTGGAAGCGGGCGCATACTTTGTAATGGAGTGCTTTGATGGCTGCGCATTCGAGGAAATGGAACCGCCCAAACCGCGCATCATTGTGCTTGATCGGCCATTTCTCTACGCCGTCCTCTCGCGCACCGGCCAGCCGCTTTTTGTCGGCACGGTCACGCGCACCGAAGTCTCTTCTGCCCTCTAGGCTATCTTGCCAATCAGGCGCTTCCGGAAGGCGGCTGCACAAAAGTGTTCCCACAAGCAAAACGCCCTTCCCCCGAAAAACGGAGAAAGGGCGTTTTCAGAAAGTACCGCGCGATTACGCTATACAGGCAACCGCAGCCGGAAACTTACATGCCGCAGGGGAAGCGGCTGGTCGTGCCGTCGAAGCCGTAGCGGACGTCCAGATAGGTGCCGAAGCCGCCGCCGAGGTCAAAGGCAAGGGCGTGAATCCTGTCTTTCTGGAGTTGCACACCCGTACCGTCAAAGAGTTCTGCGGCGGGGGCTTGCGCCACAACGCGGCCATCTTCAATGACACTGACAACGTTCGCATTAAAGCGCAGCGATTGCAGGCGCACGTGGTTGATGCAGGTCATGCCATTGAGGACGGAGGACGAAAAAGTCGGCGAATACGGCGGAATGTCGCCGCGCAGCGCATGGCAGTTGCCCGAGGCTGTGGCTTCGCTCTTCACGTTGCCGCTGCCATCGAGTTGCTGCGTGCGCACGTTCATGTTCAGCCCGCCGGGGATGCTGAGGGTAGTGATGTATTGACGCACGCCATTGGGGAAGGTGTAGCCGAAGGAAGACAGCAGGCTGCGCGTGACTTCGTAATCCCACACGCCGCTGACACCGCCATCCGCGTACAGGTTGCCGTCGCTGTCAAAGGCCAGCGTCGAGCCGTCATTGAGCGAGCAGGCCGAGCCGCTGCCGGCAGTCAGCGCGCTGAAGCTCTCTGCAGCAGTATTCTGGCGAATTTTTTCCGCTTCGTCGGATTCGTCACCACCGCACGCGGTCAGGGACAGTGCTACAGCCAGAATGCCCACGCGGGCGAGAAAACGGGAAGGCGCCATTTGGAAACTCCTCGGGTCAAAAATAAAAGAATGTCAGAAAATGCAAGCGGATATTATAAACCCACAAGGCGCAGCGCAAGCTCTTCGCCTGTGTAGAATTTGCAAAATTTCCCTTGTCACCGTTCCTTGCGCCCAACATGCCCCTGCTTGCCCTGGAAGACGCCTGCCTTGCCTTCGGCCACGTTGCCTTGCTGGACCACGTACAGTTTCAACTGGACGCGGGCGAGCGCGTGGCGCTGATTGGCCGCAACGGTAGCGGCAAGTCCAGCCTGCTGCGCGTGCTGGCGGGGCAAAGCTCGCTGGATGACGGCCATCTGCGCGCCGATTCGTCCAGCGTCATTGCTTATGTGCCGCAAGAGGCCGATTTTGCGCTGGAAGGCGACATTTTCGACGCCATTTCCGGCGCTTTGGGCGAAGCAGCGCGGCTGCTGCAAGACTATCACGCCACCATGCTGGCGCTGGCGCAACACGCGGACGAAGCGGCGATGGAGCGCCTTGCCCACCTGCAACAGCAAATTGAGGCCGCAGACGCCTGGCGCTTGCAACAGCGCACCGAAACCTTGATTGACCAGCTTGGGCTGGATGCGCAAGCGCCGCTGGCGGCGCTCTCGGGCGGCACGCTCAAGCGCGTCGCGCTCGCCCGCGCGCTGGTGCAAAACCCGGATGTGTTGCTGCTCGATGAGCCGACCAACCATCTGGATATTGACGGCATCCTCTGGCTGGAAGAACTCATCCGCAATTTTCGCGGCGCAGTAGTCGTCATCACCCACGACCGCGCCTTTCTCGACCGCGTCGCCACCCGCATCGTGGCGCTTGATCGCGGGCAACTCGGCTCGTACCCCGGCACGTATGCCGAATACCGCGCCCGCCGCGATCAGGAATTGGCCGCCGAGCAGCGGGCGGCGGAAAAGTTCGACAAGTTTCTGGCGCAGGAAGAAATCTGGATTCGCAAAGGCATTGAAGCGCGGCGCACCCGCAACGAAGGGCGCGTGCGCCGTCTGCACGAATTGCGCCGCGAACGCGCCGCCCGCCGCGAATTGCAGGGCAATGTGCGCCTGGCGCTGGCGCGCGGCGAAGAAAGCGGGCAGATGATTGTGGAACTCGACCGCGTCCACAAAGCCTTTGGCGATAAAACCATCGTGCGCGATTTTTCCGCCCGCGTCTTGCGTGGCGACCGCATCGGGCTGGTCGGCGCCAATGGCGCGGGCAAAACCACGTTGCTAAAACTGTTTCTTGGCGAACTGCACGCCGACAGCGGCCAGATTCGCCACGGCACGCGCCAGCAGGTAGCGTATTTCGACCAGATGCGCGCCCAGCTTGACCCGGAACGCCCGCTCACCGAAGTCATCAGCCCGGGGTCGGATTTTGTGGAAATCGGCGGCGTGCGCAAACACGTCATCAGCTATCTGGGCGATTTTCTCTTTCCGCCCGCGCGTGCGCGTTCGCCGGTGCGCTCGCTTTCCGGCGGCGAGCGCAACCGTCTGCTGCTCGCCCGCCTGTTCGCCCGTCCCGCCAACATTCTGGTGCTCGATGAGCCGACCAACGATCTGGATACCGAAACGCTGGAATTGCTTGAAGAACTGCTGTGCGACTACAACGGCACGCTGTTTCTGGTCAGCCACGACCGCACCTTTCTGGACAACGTCACCACGCAGCTTTTCGCCGCCGAAGGCGACGGCCTGTGGCGCGAATACATTGGCGGATACAGCGACTGGCTCGCCCAGCGCCCTGCCCGCCCTGCGGCAGACTCGCGCAAGCGCGCGCCGCAACCCGCCGCCGCGCCGCCGCGACCCAAACCCGCCCGCGAACCCGATGGCCGTCTGAGCTGGAAAGAAAAGCAGGAGCTGGCCGCCCTGCCTGAGCGCATCGGCCAGCTGGAAAGCGAACAAGCCGCCTTGCACGCCCGCCTTGCCGACCCGGAGTTTTACCGCACACAAGGCGCGGAAGCGGCCACGGTGCAAAAGCGGCTCGCCGCGCTGGAAGCGGAACTGGAAGCGGCGATGGCGCGCTGGGAAACGCTGGAAACCCGCGCCAGCGCCAGCGCGAAATAACCCCGCCGCGCAGCGCGCGCAGACGCGCCCATTGCAGAACGCAGGGAAAACCATCGCGCCCGCGCCGTTTCCCCTATCACCGCCGCCGATTCCATGCCCCGCCGCATCCATCGCACCCCGTCCTCCGCCACAGCACACCCGCAACCGTTTTGGGTTTGATGAATCAAACCCCTACAACATCGCGCGCACGGAAACGCCGCGCGCAAAACAACCGACGGTTGCGCCATGACCCGTAGGGGCAAATAATTATTTGCCCCTACCGCCCCG
>JAFSWK010000217.1 GCA_017444505.1 Rhodocyclaceae bacterium
CTCCGTTCCACGTCGCCGCCCTGCCATCGGCAGACCGGCTCCGGCTCCGGCGGCCAAATCTGCGCTTTGGCTTTTCGCCTCCGCCCCCTACGGGTTGTGTCACCACCATTGTTTCCCGTTTTCCGTCCGTCCGTGCCGGTTCGGTCATGTCTCAACCGCCGGTTTTTGTGCGTGCGGCGTTTGCGTGCGCACAAGAACCGCCGCCGGCAGGCCGGGCAAGATGCCCGCGCTCCCTGTCTGGCGCGCGCGTGGGGGTGGTTACTATTTACTATTGCCCCCATAAAAAACAATGAAATCTCCCCTGTCTGGCGCAAACACGGGGGGCGTCTCCCTCTGCCGCAAAAGTTTTTTCTGTGCGGCGCAGCATTTTTTCCGCCGAGGGCGTATACTGCCGCCTGTTTCGCACCGGCGCCCGCTTCGCGGAGACCCCACGGACGTGCGCCAGTGCGGAATTTTCCTTTTCGTTCAACCATATAAGGACGTACACAAGATGGCTCAAAAAATTGCTCTGGTCACTGGCGCCATGGGTGGTCTGGGTACGGCGTTCTGCCGCGCCCTGTCCCGTGATGGCTTCAAAGTAGTCGCCAACTGCCTGCCCGACTTCCCGCCGAAAGACGAATGGCTGGCCGCGCAGAAGAAAGACGGCTTTGACTTCATCGCCGCCGAGGGCGACGTTTCCGACTATGAGTCCTGCAAGGCCATGGTTGCCAAGATCGAAGCCGAAGTCGGCCCGATCGACGTGCTGGTCAACAACGCCGGCATCACCCGCGACAAATTCTTCCCGAAAATGGAAAAAGGTCAGTGGGATGCCGTCATCAACACCAACCTGAACAGCCTGTTCAACGTCACCCACCACATTTCCCCGAAAATGGCCGAACGCGGCTGGGGTCGCATCATCAACATCTCTTCGGTCAACGGCGTCAAAGGCCAGGCCGGTCAGTCCAACTACTCCACCGCCAAAGCCGGCGTGCTCGGCTTCACCAAGGCGCTGGCGCAGGAACTGGCCACCAAGGGCGTGACCGTCAACGCGATTGCTCCGGGCTATGTCGGCACCGACATGGTCATGGCCATTCGTGAAGACATCCGTCAGGCCATCATCGACCAGGTGCCGATGAAGCGTCTTGCCAAACCGGAAGAAATCGCCGACATGGTCGCCTATCTCGCTTCCGACAAGGGCGAGTACATCACCGGCGCCACCATCAACATCAACGGCGGTCTGCACATGTGCTAAGCCGCCGCCGCTCCCCGCACTGGGGAGCACTGTTGGCAAGCCCCGCTCCGGCGGGGCTTTTCACATCCCGCGCGGGCGTGTTCGCGGCTGCGACAATATATAATCGCCAGTTTCATATCGCCCCTTTGTTTTTCACCTTTTGCAAGAGAAGCCGACACGATGTCCGTCGAACCCCGCCTGATCAAGAAGTATCCCAACCGCCGCCTGTACGACACGCAAACCAGCGCCTACATCACGCTGGCCGACGTGAAATCGCTGGTCATCGAGCACGTCCACTTCCAGGTGGCGGACGCCAAGACGGGCGAAGACCTGACCCGCAGCATTCTGCTGCAAATCATTCTGGAAGAAGAAGCCGGCGGCGCGCCGATGTTTTCCAGCGAAGTGCTCTCGCAAATCATCCGTTTCTATGGCAACGCCACGCAGGGCGTGATGGGCAAATATCTGGAAAGCAACATCAAGGTGTTCACCGACATGCAGACCAAGCTGCAAGAGCAGGTGCGCGCCATCTATGGCGACAGCCACACCATCGGGCCGGAATTCTGGACGCAGTTTCTGAACTTTCAGGGGCCGGCGCTGCAAAGCGTAATGAGCACCTACGTCGACCAGAGCAAAAAGATGTTTGAACAGATGCAATCGCAAATCGAACATCAGGCGCGCAACCTGTTCGTCTTCCCCTTCAACGCCTCGCCGGAAGACGAAACCGGCGGCGACGGCAAATAACCTCCGCCCATCCACAGCCGCGCGCCCCGCGCGGAAACCTCATGACGCCCCCGCGCATCGCCTTTGTTTCGCTCGGCTGCCCCAAGGCCACCGTCGATTCCGAACACATCCTTACCGCGCTGCGCCGCGAGGGATACCGCGTCGACAGCCAGCAAGCCGACGCGAACCTGGTCATCATCAACACCTGCGGCTTTATTGATGCCGCCATTGAAGAATCACTCGCCGCCATTGGCGAGGCGATGGCGGACAATGGCCGCGTCATCGTCACCGGCTGTCTGGGCGCGCGCGCCGCCATCATCCAGCAAAAATACCCGCACGTGCTCGCCATCACCGGCCCGCATGACGCCGAGGGCGTGCTCGCCGCCGTGCATCGCCTCCTGCCCCCGCCGCAGCCCGAAGGCGCGGACGAAAACGTGCCGCCCGAAGGCGTGCGCCTTGCCCCGCCGCATTACGCCTGGCTGAAAATTTCCGAAGGCTGCAACCACGACTGCACCTTCTGCATCATTCCCGCGCTGCGCGGCGCGCTCGTCAGCCGCCCGATTCACGAAGTGCTGAAAGAGGCCGAACAGCTCGTGCGCGCGGGCGTCAAGGAACTGCTGGTGATTGCGCAAGACACCAGCGCCTACGGCGTCGACCTGCAATACCGCACCGGCTTCTGGCAAGGCCGTCCGCTGAAAACCCGCATCGCTGAGTTGGCGCGCGAGCTGGGGCGCATGGGCGTGTGGGTGCGGATGCACTACGTCTATCCCTATCCCAGCGTCGATGCGCTGGTCGAGCTGATGGCCGAAGGGCTGATTTTGCCGTATCTGGACATTCCCTTTCAACACGCCGACGCGGACATCCTGCGCGCCATGCGCCGTCCGGCCAGCAGCGAAAACGTGCTGGCGCGCATCCGGCGCTGGCGCGAAATCTGTCCGGACATCACCTTGCGCTCCACCTTCATCACCGGCTTTCCCGGCGAGACCGAAAGCCAGTTCAACCGCCTGCTGGATTTCCTCGACGAAGCGCAGCTTGACCGCGTCGGCGCCTTCGCCTATTCACCCGTCGAAGGCGCGGCGGCCAATGCGCTGGCCGATGCCGTGCCCGAAGGCGTGCGCGAATCGCGCCTGATGCGCCTGATGCAGCATCAGGAAGACATTTCGCGCGCGCGCCTTGCCCGCTGGCTGGACCGCGAAATCACCGTGCTCGTCGATGACGTGGACGAAGACGACGGCAGCGTGCTCGCCCGTTCCAGCGCGGATGCGCCGGACATCGACGGTCAGGTCATCGTGCCGGATGCCGCAGCGCTACTGCGCATCGGGCAATTCGCCCGCGTGCGCGTCACCGATTGCGACGCGCACGACCTCTTCGCCGAACCCGTCCTCCCGGCATAAACCACCGCGCGCCCCCGCCATGACCGCGCCTTCTGACTTCCTCGCCGCCCTCGCTGCCATCGTGGGCGAAGCGCATGTGCTTCGTGATGCGCAAACGCTCGCCCCGTATTGCACCGACTGGCGCGGGCGCTATCACGGCGCGGCGCTCGCCGCCGTCTTGCCTGCCAGCACGCAGGAAGTCGCCGCCATCGTCCGCGCAAGCGCCGCGCACCGCGTCCCCATCGTGCCGCAAGGCGGCAACACCAGTCTGTGCGGCGCCAGCGTGCCCGCCGAAGATGCGCCGCGCGCCATTGTGCTCAACACCGCGCGCATGAACCGCATTCTGGCGGTCGACGCCGAAAACAACACGCTCACCGCGCAGGCAGGCTGCACGCTCGCCGCCGCGCAACAAGCCGCGCGCGAGGCGGGGCGGCTGTTTGCCTTGTCGCTCGCCTCGGAGGGCAGTTGTCAGATCGGCGGCAACCTTTCCACCAACGCCGGCGGCATCCAGGTCCTGCGCTACGGCAACGCCCGCGAACTCACGCTGGGGCTGGAAGTCGTCCTCGCCGACGGACAAATCTGGGACGGCCTGCGCGCCCTGCGCAAAGACAACACCGGCTACGACCTCAAACAGCTTTTCATCGGCGCCGAAGGCACGCTAGGCATCATCACCGCCGCCGTGCTCAAACTCCACCCACTGCCCACCGCGCGCGCCGTCGGCTGGCTGGCGCTGGAAAGCCCGTCCGAGACCGAAGAAGAGGCCCTGGTTCGCAGCACCCGGTACGGTCCCGTCAAAGGCACGGATGCCGAAGGCGTGGAGATTTATTACGGCATCCCTTACGGCGCGAATCCCGAGGGGGAACTCCGCTGGAAGGAAGCCCAGGCCCCTGAGCCCTGGACCGAGGTGCGCGACTGCACCGAGCGCGAGCCCATCGCCCTGCAGATGGCCACCACCTACAACGCGGACGGAAGCAGTTCTGTAGCGCTGACCGGCACCACAGACTGCCTGAATCTGGATATCTACACCACCGCGGACGCGGAGAAACTGCCCGTGCTGGTTTATGTCCACGGCGGCAATAACCAGACCGGCAGTTCTTACGGCGAAGTCCTCGGCAATGATGTGGTGGTGAAGGACGACTGCGTCTTCGTTTCCCTGAACTATCGCACCGGCCTGTTTGGCTTCAACGCCCTGCCCGCCCTCACCGGCGATGAGCAGTCCGGCAACTTCGGCCTGCTGGACATTGCCGCGGCGCTGAAATGGGTCCGGGAGAACATCGGGGAGTTTGGCGGCGACAGCGGCAACGTCACCGTTTCCGGTTTCTCCGCCGGCGGCCGCAACGTCATGGCCATGCTCCTGAGTCCCGCCTTCGAGGGGCTGTTTGACCGGGCAATCGCTTTTTCCGGCGGCATGACCGTCTGCGATCCGGAGGACGCCGCCCGAAAGGACGCTGAAATCATCGCCCCCCTGGCGGTGGAGGACGGCGTCTGTGAGACCGAGGAAGAGGCCGCGGCGTGGCTGTTGCAGGACACCGACGAGGTCCGGGATTACCTCTATGGCATTGAGGCCGGACGTCTGGCGGAGATCATGAGCGACGCCGGCATCCGCATGGCGCTGTTCCCCCACCTGTTTGGCGACGACGTGGTTCTGCCCGCCGCCGGCTTTGAGGGAGGGGAGTATGTGAATGACGTGCCCGTCATCATGCTCACCGGCACCACGGAATTCTCCCTGTTTGCCGCTTTCGACGGCTTCTGGAACAGCATCGAGGACGAGGAAGTCCAGAACGCCGCCCGGAACTTTGCCATTCGCTATGGCAGCGACTTCTACCGCGTCTTCAACACCCAGCTCAGCGCCGAGAAGATGGCCGGCAGCTATCAATCCCCCATGTACCTCTGTCAGGTGAACTATGGCGGCAGCGATTCCGCCAC
>JAFSWK010000218.1 GCA_017444505.1 Rhodocyclaceae bacterium
AATTTCGCCGGCATCGAGCGCATGGTCAGCGAACTGGAGAAGCTCAAAACCATCCAGCAACAGTTAGGGGATGCTGCGGCAATGGAAGTGGCCGAGGCGCTGTTTGGCGCCGAAGCAGGGCGCCCTGCCATGATTCTGGCCGAACAAGGTGTGGCGGGCTTGCGCGAAGCGCAAGAGCGCATGGCGCGGCAAGCCAGTTTGCAGCAGCGCATCGACGAGACCGCGCGCAGCACAAAGAACACGTGGGAGGCGCTCACCGGCTCCATCGAAAACTTTGGCGCGGCGCTGGCAGGCCCGGCGGTGCAGGGGCTGCATCCGCTGATCAACACGCTCAATGACGCCACAGGCTGGCTCACCGATTTTGCCGAGGCGCATCCGGTGGCAATAAGACGAATCGGCTACCTGGTCGGTGGCGTGGTGGCGGCATCCACCGCGTTTTTGGGCGCAGGCGTGGCGTGTGCTGGCTTTCGCATTGCGCTCTTGAGCCTGCGGATGGTGCCGGGTTTGGGGCTGATTGGGCGCGGCGCGCGCGGCGTGGGTCATGTGCTCCTGAGATGCTGTGACGCAGCCAGCGCGCTGGCTCGTGGGGTCGGTGGCGTATTGGCGCGAGGCCTGGGCATTGCCGCGCGCGCAGTCTTGTTCCTTGGTCGCGCCCTGTTGATGACCCCCATCGGGCTGGCTGTCACCGCGATTGCGGGCGCTGCGTATCTGATTTACCGCTATTGGGAACCCATCAAGGGTTTTTTTGGCAAGCTGTGGGAACAGGTCAGCGCGCTCTTTGGGCGTGCCTGCACCTGGATTACGGATACGGTGACGAACCTGGGCAATACGGTGGTGAGCGCACTGGGCGCGTTGCCGGGCAAGGTCATGGAGTTTGGCAGCCACCTGGTCGATGGTCTTGTGGGCGGCATCAAAGCGAAGCTGTCGGCGGCCAAAGAGAGCATCGTGCAGTTTGGTTCCAGCATCAAAAACTGGTTTGCCAGCACACTGGGCATCCACTCGCCCTCTACCGTGTTCCTCGGCTTCGGGCGCAACATTGGCGAGGGCGCAGTAGCGGGCATCGGCCAGATGCGTGGCGCGGTAGCAAAAGCCTCGGGCGCGCTGGCCTTGGCTGCGACGGCAGCGTTACCGCCTGCCGCAGCTGCCGACCCATTTGCGGCTGCCGCGAAATTCTCAAATGCTGCGACGTCGCACCATTTGGCGGGCACACATTTGTCTGCGGGCGCCATCACCATCCACTTCAACCCCACCATCAACGTCTCTGGCGGCGCGGGCGCAACAGTTGCCGGACAGGTGCAAGAGGGCTTGCGCATCTCCTTGCGCGAACTCGAACAACTGCTGCGCCGCGTACAGGCTGAACAGAGCCGCAGGAGCTTTTGATGAGCAACATTGTCGAAGCAATCCTCGGCGACATCACCTTCCGGACCGACGCACACAGTGCGATGGGCGGCACGTTTGGCGCAACGTATGCCGAGCACGGCCTGATTGAAGGCAAACCGGCCTTGCAGTTTGTCGGCTTTGAGTGTGACGAAATCACTTGGACGTTAATCTTCCACGCCTCTTTCTGCACGCCCGAGGCCGAAATGCTCAAGCTGCGCGCGGCCATCACCAATCACGAGCCGCTGCCGCTGGTCTTTTCCAATGGCGACTACAAGGGGCTGTTTGTGCCGGTGTCGGTGCGCGAGACCATGCACCAGCTCATGCCCGACGGCGGCATCTTGCGCATTGATGCAGAGCTGACCCTGCGCGAATTTGTGCGCCCTGTGGTTGTGGGTGAGGAAAAAGCCAGCCAGGCGGCCACTGCCGCCGCAAGACCGGGGGCAAACGGCAAAACCACCCTGCCCGTGAATGCGGCACAAACCAGAGCGCAACCACGCCCCAAAGGCGCCCCTGTCACGAGATGCACGCCATGACGCAAGCCTGTATTGAACACATCACGAGCGCCTCGGATCGCTGGGACACGCTGGCCTGGAAATACTACGGTGATGCCTTTGCCTACGGGCGCATCATCCGTGCCAATCCTGCGCTGGATATTGGCGCCGTGCTGCCCGAAGGGGTGCGGGTATGGATTCCCGTGCTCACACACACCGAAGTGCAGGCAAAGCTGCGTGAAGAGGAGCTGCCGCCATGGAAGAGGTAATTGGCCCCGGACACGTTGCCCCCGGCAGGGTGCCCAAGCCACGCTCGCAGGTCATTTACGAGGGCAAAGACATCACCGCCCACATCGAGCCGCTGCTCATCGAGCTTTCCTACTCGGACTGCATCGAGGGCGAGTCCGACACTGTCGAGCTGCTGCTTTTGGCCGCCGACCGGCGCTGGCAAAACGGCTGGTATCCTGGCCACGGCGATGTGCTGGAAGTGCATCTGGGCTATGAGGGCGAGCCGCCGCTTGCCTGCGGCGTGTTCGAGATTGACGAAGTGGAGCTGGAAGGCGCACCGGACGTGTTTCGCATCAAGGCGCTTGGCGCTGGCATCACGCGGCGCGTGCGCACCAACTTTGCGCGGGCCTTCGACGACAAAACGCTCGCAGACATCGCGCGCGAAATTGCTGCCCGCAACCAGCTCACGCTCACCGGCGAGATCGAAAACATCCGGATTGGCCGCTCAACACAAACCTTCGAGACCGATCTGGCCTTTCTCAAGCGCCTGGCCGCCAGCTACGGCTACGCCTTCTCGGTGCGCGGCGCAAAGCTGACGTTTTTCAAGCGCGCCGAACTCAAGGCCGCCTCGAGCGTACTGGTGATCGAGCGCGAACACCTCACCCGTTTTCGCTTCCGCGACAAAATCCGCGCCATCGTCACCTCGGCCACCGTGGCCTGTCATGAACCCGCGAGCCGTGCGGTGAAAACCTCAACGGTGCAAGACCCAAACGCCCGTGGCAACGTGCACAGTGCCGACGAGCTGAAATTGAACAACCGTGTGGAAAACGAGAGCCAGGCGCGGTTGCAGGCCATTGCGGCAATCAACCGCGCAAACGAAGACCAGACCTGCGCCGAATTCAGCCTGCCCGGCGATGTGCGGCTGGTGGCGGGCGTGAACGTCACTGTGCACGGTTTCGGCAAGTTCGATGGCAAATACACCATCCACCGCTCCCGCCACTACCTTTCCCGTGGCACGGGCTACGGCACCGACCTGGAACTCAAGCGCGTGCGCGATGCGCAACAAGGAGCGGAACAATGAACACCGGCGCCTCGCGCTACAAGCAAGGCATTGTTGCCGAATCGAAGCCGGGCTTTGCCCGTGTGCGCTTTGACGACATTGACGGCCTCATCACGGCCTGGCTGCCCGTCCTGCACCCCAAAACCCGCTCAGACAAAGTCGTCTGGACGCTGGACGTGGGCGAGCATGTGGCCTGCCTGCTCGATGAGTACATGGAGTCCGGCTGCGTTGTCGGCGCAATCTATTCCGACCCCGACCCCACGCCCGCGACCAGCCCCGACCAGTTCCACCTCAAGTTCCGCGATGGCACCACCATCGACTACAACCGCGCCACGCACAAATTGCAAATCCTTTGCAAAGGGGACGTGGAAATTGTGTCCGACACCCACATCACACTACGCGCCCCGCGCATTGATCTGAACTGACATGCCCTCTGTCTGCCGCCTGAATGACCTGTGCACCGGCCACGGTGCCTTCCCGCCGCGCCCGAATATTGCTGCATCGAGCGACGTGTTCGTCAACGGGCGCGGCGCGCACCGTGTGGGGGATGCCTGGGCGGTGCATTGCGACCCCGACACCTGTCACGGCTCGGTGCTGGCAGCGGGCAGCCGCACGGTCTATGTCAACGGGCGGCAACTGGGCAGGATTGGCGACGCGGTGGCCTGCGGCTCGCGCGTGGCCACGGGCAGTGCAGACGTATTTGCCGGGTAGGGGCTGCCCGGCGCGGTTGCGCCATGACCAAACCGGCACCGACGCGGAAAACGGGGAACAATGGTGAAAAGCATGACCAAACCGGCACGGACGCGGGGGATGGGGAACAATGGTGAAAAGCATGGCCAAACGGGGAGGGGGCGGAGGCGAAAAAAG
>JAFSWK010000219.1 GCA_017444505.1 Rhodocyclaceae bacterium
CTGATTCTGGACGAAGCGACTGCGGCGCTGGACAATGAATCGGAACGCCTGATTCAAGGTGCCATCGACCGTCTTTGCCAGGGGCGCACCACGATTGTCATCGCCCACCGGCTGAGTACCATTGAACATGCCGACCTGATTGTTGTACTGGAAGAGGGGCGCATTGCCGAGACGGGGCGTCATGCAGAACTGCTTGCCCGCGATGGAGCCTACGCCCGTCTTGCCCGCAGCGCCGCCGCCCGCGCAGGCGAGAAACCGTCTGAAGAAATTGTCTCCGCATGAAAACTGTTGCACCTGCCCATCCGCTCACCGTCATGCACCTGCTGCCCGCGCTGGACAGCGGCGGGGTAGAGCGCTATGTGATGGGTTTGAGCGCCGCCCTCATTCACGCCGGACACCGCGCCGTGATTGTTTCCAGCGGCGGGCGTCTGGTGCGCGAACTCACCACGCTGGGCGCCGAACATCACACGCTGGCCGTGCACCGCAAATCGCTGCTCTCCGTGCTGAAAGTGCGCGCGCTGCGCAGGCTCATTGAACAGGTGCGTCCGGACGTGCTGCACCTGCATTCGCGCGTCCCCGCCTGGCTGGCGCATTATGCCCTGCGCGGCATGGAAAACCCGCCGCCGACGGTGAGCACCGTACATGGCCTGTATTCGGTCAACCGCTACAGCCGCATCATGGCGCGTGCCGACCGCGTAATTGCCGTCTCGGAAGCCTGCCGCCAGTACATCCTGCAAAACTATCCGGACACGCCACCGGCCAGCATCCGCCTGATTCACAACGGCATCGACCCGATTCGTTTCCCGCGCGGCCTGCAAGTCGATGACGACTGGCGGGCGGCGTTTCGCAAGGAATTTCCGCAACTGGTGGGCAAGCATCTGCTCACCTTGCCCGGGCGGCTCAGCCGTCTCAAGGGGCACGCAGAATTTATCGACCTCATCGCCCGCCTGCGCACGCAGCATCCGGACATTCACGGCCTCATTGTGGGCGAGATTCCGCGCAGCAAAAAACGCTACCGCGCCGAACTCGAAGCGCGCATCCGGCGTCTGGACCTGCAAGGCTGCATCACCTTTACCGGCGCGCGCGCGGATATTCGTGAGATTTACGCCGTCAGCCACATCGTCTATTGCCTCTCGTCGCAGCCGGAAAGTTTCGGCTTCACGATTGCCGAAGCGCTGGCGCTGGGCGTGCCCGTGCTGGGCTGGGCGCATGGTGGTGCGGGCGAAATTTTGCACACCATGTATCCCGAAGGCGCCATTGACCTGAACAACCGCACGGCGCTGTTTTCGCGCTCGCACCAGTTGCTGGGTCAGCAAACGCGCCCGCCGGTGGCTGCCTTGCCCGCCGCCTTTACCCATCACAACATGTGTCGCGCCACCATTGGCGTGTATCATGAACTGTATGAACTTGGTCAACAGGAACCTGCATTATGAGCACCCAGACACTCACCATTGAAGTCGGCGCCGGCGAATTGCTGGACAAACTCAGCATCCTGCGCATCAAGCTCGACCGCATCAAAGACCCCGCCAAACGCATCAACGTGGAACACGAAGAGCGGGTGCTGGCCGCCGTGCGCACCAAACACCTGCCGGAAGCGCCCACGCTGGACGCGCTGGAAAACGAACTGCGGCGCATCAACGAAGCGCTCTGGCAGATTGAAGACGACATTCGCGC
>JAFSWK010000220.1 GCA_017444505.1 Rhodocyclaceae bacterium
ACTTCAAACTGGTGTTCGCCGTCGAGGTCGGCAATTTCGATGATGGAAACGTCAAACGTGCCGCCGCCCAGGTCAAAGACGGCAATCTTGGCGTCGCCCGGCTTTTTGTCCATGCCAAAGGCGAGCGCCGCAGCGGTCGGCTCGTTGATGATGCGCTTGACTTCCAGACCGGCAATCTTGCCGGCATCTTTGGTGGCCTGGCGCTGGCTGTCGTTGAAATAGGCCGGTACGGTGATGACCGCTTCGGTGACTTCTTCGCCCAGATAGTCTTCGGCGGTTTTCTTCATCTTGCGCAGCACTTCGGCAGAAACCTGCGGCGGGGCGATTTTTTTGTCGCGCACTTCTACCCAGGCGTCGCCATTGTCGGCACGCACGATGCTGAACGGCATCAGGTCGATGTCTTTTTGCACTTCGCTTTCTTCAAAACGGCGACCAATCAGGCGTTTGACGGCAAACAGGGTGTTTTTGGCGTTGGTCACGGCCTGACGGCGCGCCGGGGCACCGACCAGCACTTCGCCTTCGTCGGTGTAGGCGACCACGGAAGGCGTGGTGCGCGCGCCTTCGGCGTTTTCGATGACTTTCGGCTTGCCGCCTTCCATGACGGAGACGCAGCTATTGGTGGTGCCCAGGTCAATACCAATGATTTTCGACATGTTCAGGGTTCCTTTTTGCAGAGGGTTCAGTGTTTTGGGGATTCGGAAAAAGCGTCGGCGCGTTGCCGGCCTGAAAGGGAATATGGGGCGGCTTGCGCGGTTTTCAAGAGGCCGCTTGCGCGACCATCACCAGCGCCGGACGCAGTACGCGCTCGTGAATCAGATAGCCTTTTTGCAGCACGGTGACGACGGTGTTCGGCTCGGCATCGGGTGTGGGCACGGCGCTGATGGCCTGATGACGGGTGGGGTCGAATTTTTGTTGCAGCGGGTTGTCTTCGCTGATTTCGCCAGTGGTGAAGGCGGATTCAAGCTGGCGCAAGGTGAGTTCCACGCCTTCGCGCAGGTTGTCGAGTGTCTGGTTTTCGGTGGTGAGCGCGCTTTCCAGACTGTCTTTTACCGGCAGCAGGGCGGCGGCGAATTTTTCGATGGCAAACTTGCTGGCCTTGCCGACTTCGTCCTGCGCGCGGCGGCGGACGTTTTCGACTTCGGCGCGGGCGCGCAAAAGCTGGTCTTGCAGGTCGTTGAGCGCGACTTGCAGACGGGCGACTTCGTCGGCCTGTTGCTGCGCGTTGTCCGCTTGCGCCGCGTCTGCGGCGGGCGCTTCACTTTCTGCCGCGCCTGCGGGCGCTTCGGCATACAAGGCCTCGCTTTCGGATACGTTGGTTTTGAGTTCGTCAGCAGCCTGCGAGGACGAACGTTTGCTGGATTTGGACTTGGCTTTGGCGCTCATGGGCGAGGTCTCCGGGGAAAAACGGTTGGCGGTATAGATGGGGACGGCGGGCGTGTTTTCAAGAGGCGCGCAGCAAAAAAACGCCTCAGTCCTGCGCGAGCCACACCACGAGACACATCAGGATTGTGGTGGGAGGCAGTATGGCGGTGAGGCTGTCGATGAGGTAGAGCAGCCCGCCGTGGCCGGGCAGCAGCGTGCCGCTGTCTTTTAGGCCGACCTGACGCTTGAACCACGATTCGAGCAAGTCGCCGAGAATGGAAAAAATGGTGAGCACGACGAGCAAGGCGACCAGCAACAGCCATCCGGCGGGCGTCAAGGCCAGCCTTTCCTGAAAAGCGGCGGCGAGCAGCAGCCCGTAGAGCACCACGGCGAGCAGCGCGCCGAGTGCGCCTTCTCGGGTCTTGCCGGGGCTGACCGCCGGGGCGAGTTTGACCTTGCCAAAACGCCGCCCGGCGAAAAACGCGGCGGTATCGGCAACCCAGGCAATCGCCATGCAGGCGAGCAGCAATTTCCAGTCGATATTGCGCAGGAAGGCGAGGGCGATGGCGGTGGGCACCAGCACAATGATGCCGACAGCCAGCGTCACGCCCTGCGGCAAGGGCGCGCGGCGGCGCAGAATCAGCGGGATGCAGACCAGCCACAGCAGCAGGTTCAATGCCAGCAGTGCGAGGACATACGCGCCGTTTGCAGCGCCGCTGGGTATCCAGCCACCCAATCTCTCAAGCGGCGCAAAAGTGGCGAGCAGCGCCAGCACCACACAGACGGCGACAAAGGCAGCGCGCGCGCCGCGCGAGGTCAAGCGCGCAAACTGCCCCCATTCCCACGCGCCAATGCCCGTCAGCGCAGCGCACAACAGCGCCCAGGCCGGTGCGGGCAAATACAACAGGGCGCAAAGAAAGACGACAAGCAGGAGCAGGGCAGTGAGGATGCGGGTTTTGAGCATGGGGCGGGAGCGGGTTACGCACGCGGTGCGGTAGAAGGGGGAGAGAGGCGGCGCGGCTCAGGCAGACGGGGTTTGTTGTGCGGCTTGCTGCACCTGTTCGCTGGTGCGGCCAAAGCGGCGTTCGCGCGCGCCGTAAGAGGCCAGCGCGGTTTCCAGCGCGGCTTCGTCAAAATCGGGCCAGAGCGTGTCGGTGAAATAGAGTTCGGTATAGGCCAGTTGCCAGAGCAGGAAGTTG
>JAFSWK010000016.1 GCA_017444505.1 Rhodocyclaceae bacterium
CACCTTGCCGAACTGCGCCAGCTCGTCGAACGTCTGCACCCGGCGGACATCGCCTACATCCTCGAAGCCCTGCCGCTGGATGAGCGCCTGCTCGTCTGGGACCAGGTCGCCCCCGAACGCGACGGCGACATCCTGCTGGAACTCTCGGACGCCGTGCGCGAATCGCTCATCGAGCACATGGAGCACCACGAGCTGGCCGCCGTGGCGCAAAACCTCGAAGCCGACGAGCTGGCCGATCTCGCCGACGACCTGCCGCCCGAAGTCATCGAAAGCGCCATTGCCGCGCGCGAAGAAGACGAACAGGAACAACTGCGCGCCGCGCTCTCCTACCCCGAAGGCACGGTAGGCGCGCTGATGGACTTCGACATGGTCTGCGTGCGCGAAGATGTCACGCTGGAAGTCGTGCTGCGCTATCTGCGCCGCTTTGACGAACTGCCCAGCCACACCGACAAGATTTTTGTCGTCGACCGCGAAGACCAGCTCAAAGGCATCCTCTCGCTGGAAACGCTGCTCATCAACGACCCCGAACTGGAAGTCTTTGATGCCATGCGCGGCGACAACATCATCCACTTTTCCCCCGAAGACGACGCCGACGAAGCCGCGCAATCGTTTGAACGCTACGACCTCGTCTCCGCGCCGGTCATCAACGAAAGCGGCCAGGTCATCGGGCGGCTGACCATCGACAGCGTCGTCGACCACATCCGCGAAGGCTCCGAGCAAGACCTGCTCAACCAGGCCGGCCTGCGCGAAGAAGAAGACATTTTCGCCAGCGTCTGGGATTCGCTGCGCAACCGCTGGGCGTGGCTGGCCGTCAACATGATTACCGCCGTCATCGCCTCGCGCGTCATTGGCGTCTTTGAACACAGCATCGCCCGCCTCGTCGCGCTGGCCACCCTCATGCCCATCGTCGCCGGCATTGGCGGCAATTCCGGCAACCAGACCACCACCCTGATTGTCCGCGCCCTGGGCGTAGGCCAGATTGAACACAGCGCCTATCTGCGCCTGCTGCGCAAGGAAGTGGGCATCGGCCTGATTAACGGTCTGGTCTGGGGCGGCTTTCTCGGCATCCTCGCCTGGGCGCTCTATGACAATGCAGAACTGGGCATCGTCATGGCCGCCGCGATGACGCTCACCCTCATGCTGGCCTCTCTTGCCGGCGTCACCATCCCCATGATTCTCAGCAAACTCGGCCTCGACCCCGCGCTGGGCAGCTCCGTACTGCTCACCGCCATCACCGACTCCGGCGGCTTCTTCATCTTCCTCGGACTGGCGACGATTTTTCTGTTGTAGAAACTCGCTCCGAGAGGATGCGCACGCACAGCGCCAGCCCCAGCAGGCTTTGCAGCAAAAACAGCGCGCTGGAAATGCCGTGCAGACGGGCAAACATTGGGTAGAGCGCGGCGCTGTGTGTGATGCCGCCTTCGGCGGCGGCTTGCTGTTTCAGTTCGGCCATCATCGGGTGCAGGCCGAAGTGCTGCGTCAGGGTCAGCACAATCAGGACGACGGCAAGCCAGCACGCGCCATTGCGCCACGCCGCGCGGCGCAGCCGCCCGCATTCCGCAACAAGAAAAATGCCCAGACAAACCAGCGCCAGCACGTTCAGGGGCGCGAACAATAATCCGGCGATGCGCCCGGCTTCTTCTTTGGGCATCTGCGCAAAGAGAACGGGCACGGCGAGATAACCGATAGCCGCCTGCGCGCCCAACCAGATGCCCGGCAAACAGGCCGGAACGCTGGCAGCAACACAACGGACGTGCCGGATGCTCACTCGTAGCGAACGTCCAGAATTTCGTATTCGCGGGCGCCGCCGGGGGCTTGTACGGTGGCGATGTCGCCGGCGTATTTGCCAATCAGGGCGCGGGCGATGGGGGAGTTGACGGAGATTTTGCCCAGCTTTACGTCGGCTTCGTCGTCGCCGACGATTTGATAGGTGACCTGTTCGCCGCTGTCCTGGTCTTCCAGTTCCACCGTGGCGCCAAACACGCAGCGGCCATCCGCATCCAGCGCCGCCGGGTCAATGATTTGCGCGTTGGCCAGTTTGCCTTCCAGTTCCTTGATGCGCCCTTCGATGAAGCCTTGGCGTTCTTTCGCGGCGTCGTATTCGGCGTTTTCCGAAAGGTCGCCGTGCGAGCGCGCTTCGGCAATGGCGGCGATGACGTTGGGACGGTCGACGGTTTTCAGACGCGCAAGTTCCTCGCGCAGCAGGGCTGCGCCCTTGATGGTGAGCGGTGTTTTCATGCAGGCAGTTCCAGTTCGGTGTGCAGTTGTTGCAGTCGGTACACTTCGGGCGCGGAGGTGTCGGCAATGCCCATCACTGCGGCGCGCGCGCCTTCAATGGTGGTATAGGTTTCCACCCGCGCGGCCAGCGCGCTGGTGCGGATGGAGCGCGAATCGGCAATGGCTTGACGGCGTTCTTCCACCGTGTTGATGACCAGATTGATTTCGTCGTTTTTAATCATGTCGACGATGTGCGGGCGGCCTTCGGTGACTTTGTTGATGAGTTCCACGGGCAAACCGGCGGCGGCAATCGCGCCGCCCGTGCCGCGCGTGGCGACAATGCGAAAGCCCAGGCGGATGAGTTCGCGGGCGATTTCGATGGCCGCCGGGCGGTCGGTGAGCTTGACGCTGATGAACACCGTGCCTTGACGCGGCAGGCGCATTCCGGCGGCGACCTGGCTTTTTACGAAGGCTTCGGCAAAGCTGCGCCCCACGCCCATGACTTCGCCGGTGGATTTCATTTCCGGCCCCAGAATGCTGTCGACGCCGGGGAATTTGGCGAACGGGAAGACGGCTTCTTTCACCGAGAAATACGGCGGCGTGACTTCCTGTGTGACGCCTTGCGCGGCGAGCGTTTGCCCCACCATGCAGCGGGCGGCGATTTTCGCCAGCGGCACGCCACTGGCCTTGCTGACAAAGGGCACGGTGCGGCTGGCACGCGGGTTGACTTCCAGCACATAGACGGTGGCGGCATCGCCTTCGCCCTGAATGGCGAATTGCACGTTCATCAGGCCGACAACGTGCAGCGCGCGCGCCATGGCGCGGGTTTGGCGGCGCAACTCGTTTTGCAGCGCGTTTGAGAGCGTATACGGCGGCAGCGAGCAGGCCGAGTCGCCCGAGTGCAC
>JAFSWK010000221.1 GCA_017444505.1 Rhodocyclaceae bacterium
AATACATCCATGATTTGACAGTCCATGTCATCAAGAAAGTGCTCGACCTTGACCATGTGCTGTAAAAACAACTGCTTGGCGTTTTGCTGGAAATCACGCCGCCGGAAAAACTGGTGGCTTCCACGAAACAGGACAGCCTGATGAATGGCCCGGTCATCAATGCCGGCGACAGTCAGGATGTCGTCACCAACCAGGAGCAGGTCGACGACTTGCTCGACAGTCTCGGTTTCTGAGCACTGGACGGTACCGATTTGTTGAATCAACGCAAAACTGCCCATAGCGGGCGCGCAAACGCAAAGAGAGGGAATCATGAGTGACTTTGCCGGAATGGAAGACCTTCTCCAGGATTTTCTGGTGGAAGCGGGCGATCTGCTCTCGGGTGTCGATAACAAGCTCGTCGATCTCGAACGCTCCCCGAACGATCACAACTTGCTCAACGACATCTTCCGTGGTTTTCACACCATCAAAGGGGGTGCGGGCTTTTTGAACGCCACCGAGATGGTCACGCTCTGCCACCTGACGGAAAACCTCTTCGACAAGCTGCGCAACAACGAGCTGACGCTGAGTCCCGAACTCATGGACGTCATCATGGAAGCCACGGGCGAAATTCGTGAGATGTTCAGCTATCTTGAGCGCAGCCAGCAGCCGCCTGCTGCGCCGCCGGAAGTGATTGCCCGTTGTAAGCAGGCGATTTCTGGCGAATTGCCTGCTGCTGGCGCGCCGGCTGCTGCGGCTCCCGCAGCCGAAGCTGCACCGGCTGCCGAAGCGGCGCCGGCGGCTGCGCCGGCGGAAGGTTCGCCTGACTGGCAGCAACTGCATGGTGCGGTCACGGGTGCGGCGCCTGCTGCCGCCGTGGTGCCCGCCCAAGGTGGTGCGGTCGTGCCGACTGCGGCACCGGCTGCTGCGCCGGCTGCTGAACAGGGGCCGGGGCCGTGGGGGCGTCGTGCGTCTGACAAACCGGGTGCGGCGGCGGCCACCGGGCGGCGCGATATTGAGAAAAGCCGCGACACTTCCATTCGTGTGGATACCACCCGTCTGGATCAGGTGCTCAACCTTTCGGGCGAAATTGGCCTGACCAAAAACCGCCTGAACGCGCTGCGCACGGAAATCCTCAGCGGTGGCAGCGACGTCGACACCCTGCACGCGCTGGATGTCGCCGTCAGCCAGCTTGATTTGCTGGTCTCGGACCTGCAAAACGCCGTCATGAAAACGCGGATGCAGCCCATTGGCCGTCTATTCCAGAAATATCCGCGGATTGCCCGCGACCTTGCCCGCAACCTGGGCAAAGACGTGGAGCTGGTGCTGGAAGGTGAGGAAACCGAAGTCGACAAGACCATGATTGAAGACCTTGCCGACCCGATTATTCACTTGGTGCGCAACGCCGTCGACCACGGCGTGGAAAGCCCCGAAGAACGCAAGGCCGCGCACAAGCCGCCGAAATCCATTGTGCGCCTGTCGGCGCGTCAGGAAGGCGATCACATCGTCATCGAAATTTCGGACGACGGCCACGGCATGAATGCCGAACGGCTGCGTGCCAAGGCGGTGGAAAAGGGGCTGATTTCCGAAGAAGAAGCCTCGGTGATGGATGATACGCAGAGCTTCAACCTCATCTTCCTGCCCGGCTTTTCCATGGCCGAAAAAATCTCGGACGTTTCCGGGCGCGGCGTGGGCATGGACGTGGTGCGCACCAACATCCAGCGCCTCAATGGCAGCATCGACGTGCGTTCGCAGCTCATGGTGGGTTCCACCTTCACCATCAACCTGCCGCTGACGCTGGCGATTTTGCCGGTGCTGCTGGTGCGTCTGGGCGAACAGCCGTTTGCCGTGCCGCTGTCGATGGTGCGCGAGATTCTCACCATCGATCTGGACGAAATCAAGGAAGTGGGCGGGCGTTCCAGCATGATGGTGCGTGGCGAAGTGTTGCCTGTGCTGCCGCTGGGTTCGCTGCTGGGCTGGCCGGTGGAGCGCGCTCCCGAGTTTGGCGTGCTGATGCAAACGGGCGGCTTCTCGTTCGTGCTGGGCATTGACACCTTCGCCGGACGTGATGACGCCGTGATTAAATCGCTCGACGCCTTCCGTCCCAAGGGCGTGGCCGGTGTCACCACGCTGGCCAATGGTCAGATTGTGCTGATTCTGGACATGAAAGAGCTGCTCAGCGGCAATCCGGAACAGCGCGGCATTACGCGCCAGGATCTCGTCGCCCGCGCCTCCGAGAAGCAGCTTCAGGAACAGGAAGAAGCCGCGCGCCGTCGTGCCGCTGCCGAGGCGGAGAAAAACCGGCGCGAATCGCTCGTCATCCATCAGGACGTGTCCAGCGAAGCCTCTGCTGCTGAGGCGTCCGCAGAAGCCTGATTTTCTTCTCGCCCTTGCGGCGTAGCATGAAAAACGCACCGTGCCAAAACCACGGTGCGTTTTGTTTTGCGCGCGTGCGGCAAGGCGGCGCGTGTGCGGAAAAGGCCGATATGATGGGACAATGGCACCGCGCCGCAGTGGTGGTTGCGGCAAAACGTTGGGAAGCATTTTTATGAACGTACATTTCACCTTCGTCCGCCACGGTGAGACCGACTGGAACATCGACCGTCGCCTGCAAGGGCATCTGGATGTGCCGCTGAACGAGGTCGGGCGCCGCCAGGCCGGGCAGGTGGCCGAGGCGCTGGCGAATGAGCGGTTCGACGCCATGTACAGCAGCGACCTCTCCCGCGCCATGGATACCGCCCGCGCCATTGCCGCGCGCTGTGGCGGCGAGGTGCAGGGCACGGCGCGGCTGCGCGAGCGCAATTACGGCATCTTTCAGGTCTTGACGCACAAAGAGGGCGCGGCGCGCTATCCCGAAGAACACGCGCGGCTGATGGCGCGCGAGCCAGACCATATTCCCACCGAAGGCGGCGAATCCATGCGCATGTTCTCCGAGCGCATCCGCACGCTGGCCGATGAACTGGCAACGCGCTGGCCGGACGGGCGCGTGCTGGTAGTCACGCATGGCGGCGTGCTCTATGCGCTGCGCAATTTCATCACCGGTGCAGGGCTTTCCGCGCCGCGCGATTTCACGATACCGAACGCAGGCATCAACCGCATCCGCTACCGCGTCGGCGGCCCGTATGAAATTGAAGTCTGGGGTGATGACCGCCATCTGACGGCTGCCGCGCGCGACGAGACCATGCGCTGAGAAAGGCTGCGTATCGGGCGGCGTTCTGGGGGATAATCGGCGGCTTTGGTGTTTGCTTCGGAGAAATGGCCGTGACCCAACCGCTTTTTGAATCGAACCTGCACAGCCTGCCGCTGGTAGCGCGCGGCAAAGTGCGCGACATCTACGCCGTGGGCGAAGAACATCTGCTCATTGTCACCAGCGACCGCCTGTCGGCCTTTGACGTCATCCTGCCCGACGCGATTCCCGACAAAGGCGCGGTGCTCACCGCGCTGGCCGGTTTCTGGTTTGCGCGTCTGGCGCATGTCGTGCCCAACCAGCTCACCGGCATTGAGCCGTAAAGCGTTGTCGCCCCTGAAGAGCGCGAAATCGTGCGTGGGCGCGCGATTGTCGTGCGCCGCCTGATTCCGCTGCCGATTGAGGCGGTGGTGCGCGGCTATCTTGCCGGTTCCGGCTGGAAGGAATACTGCGCGCAGGGCACGGTGTGCGGCATTGCCCTGCCTGCCGGTCTGCAAGAAGCGGGCAAGCTGGCCGCGCCGATTTTCACGCCCGCCAGCAAAGCCGAAGTGGGCGAGCACGATGAAAACATCTCTTTTGAACAAGCGCAGGCGCACTGCCAGCGCGCGCTTGCCGCGCAC
>JAFSWK010000222.1 GCA_017444505.1 Rhodocyclaceae bacterium
GACGTCCGTCTTGTCGAAGACGTTATTGACGCGCGCTTCGAGCGCCAGCGTCTTGCTGAAAGCATATCGGGCGGTGAGGTTCACCAGCCCGTAGCCGCCCATGCGGTTGCTTTCATAGTTGTTATCGTAACGTGAACTGGCCAGCACCCATTCTACGCCGGTTTCCAGCGCGCCCCAATTGCGGGTCACGTCGGCGCGGAAGGTGTTGCGCGCGCGCCGTCCCAGCCGCATACCGCTGTCAGCGTCGGTAGCGTCCAGCCAGTCATAGGCGGCGTGCAGTTTCCAGTCGTTCAGCACGGTGCCGTATTCCACCGTCACCCCTTGCAGGCGGGCGCGCGAGACGTTCATGTATTTGTAGGTGTCGGCGTCCCAGTCAATCATGTTGCGCACGCGGTTGCGGTAGAACGTAATCGAAGCATTTTGCGCGCCAGATTCCCAAAGCAGGGCGACTTCGGCGTTGGTGCCCTCTTCCGGATTCAGATTTTCGTTGCCCGACCACGAATCAAACAACTGGTACAGCGAAGGCGCCTTGAACGCCGTGCCGTAGCTGGCGCGCGCGCGCAGGGTCGGCGCAAATTGCAGGCCATAGGCCACGCCGTAGGTAGATTGACCGCCAAAGCGGGAATGGTCGTCGTGACGGGCGCTCAACTGCCAGTGGTGCGCGCCCACGCCGTTTTCCCAGACGGCAAAGACGGCGCGGTTGCTGGCTTCGTTGTCGATGGTGAAACTTTCCACCGGCTGCGCTTCCTGCGCCAGACGTTCCGCGCCCAGCGCCAGCCGCCCCCAGCCGGACAGCGTGAAATCGTTTTGCCAGCTCAACAGCGTGTTTTTGGTTTCCAGCAGGCTGCCTTCGGGCGACCATTCGCCGAAGTTCTTTTGCCAGTCAGTGGTTTGGCCATAGCGCAGCGTGCTGTCCCACCAGTTCGTAAGTGCATCCTTGGCGAACAACTGCCACTGCGTGCTGTGGAAGGTCATGCGGCTGTCAAAATCGCTCTCGGCGGGCGTCATGCCGCTGTCGTAATACGCACGGCCTTCGTTGCGGCGGTAAATCGCCCCCAGCTCGTGCCCTTTCGCGGGCAGGAACGACACCGAAATCGCGCCCGCCGTGTTGCGGTACGCATCCTTGTCCGCATCCTGGTTGCGCGCATTGGTTTGCGCCGAAATGCCGCGCGTGCGGTCATGGCTGGCTTCCGCGCGCAGTCGCCAGAATTCGTTGCCGCCCGAGACGCCCGCGCTGGCCTGCCAGGTGCTTTGCGTACCAAAGCCCAGGAAGGCATCCGCCTGCAAGCCTTGCGTGCCCCGGCGCGTGAAAATCTGGATGACGCCGCCGATGGCGTCCGCGCCGTAGAGCGTGGACGCCGGGCCGCGCACGATTTCAATGCGCTCGACATTTTCCAGCGGCAGCAGATAGAGCGGCGAGCCGGAAAGGTCCAGCGAATTGATCGGCAGCCCGTCAATCAACACCTTGGTCTGATCAGGGCGCGCGCCGCGCACATAGAGGCTGGCCTGCGTGCCCGGGCCGCCGCTGCGCGACATTTGAATGCCCGGCTGACGGGCGAGCAGGTCAACCAGCGTATCGGCGCCGTTGTGTTCGATTTGCGCGCGGTCGATGACGGTAACGTCTGCCAGCGTCTCCGAAATGCGCGACTCCATGCGCGAGGCGGTCACCACCACCGGCGCCAGCGCGGTATCCTGCGCGGCGGCCACGGAACAACAAAACAGGGGCAGCAGCGC
>JAFSWK010000223.1 GCA_017444505.1 Rhodocyclaceae bacterium
GATCGTCGAAGATTTTGCGCATGTCGCGGTAGCCGCGTCCGTTCCCTCTGAACCCGTGGCGGTGATGGAACCCGCGCCCGCGCCCGAACCCGCACCTGCGCCGGTAGCAGTCGCCGCACCGGAACCCGCGCCTGCTCCGGAACCCGCGCCTGCTGCGCCGCCGCCTGCGCCCTCGTTCAGCATCAACCGCCCCCGTCTTTGACCATCCATGAGCGCCACGCTGCCGTACAGCTTCGCCAAAACGCACGGCATCCTGCTTGCCGGAGCCGGTGACGCGCAAGCCGAACTATGGCTGCGCGGCGCGCCCTCGCCCGCTGCGCTGGCCGAAGTGCGGCGCACGCTGGGCAAACCGCTCAAACTCACGCGCATTTCGCCTGCCGACTTTGACGCACGGCTGGCCGAAGCGTACAGCGGCGGCAGCGACAACACCGCCGAAATTCTCGCCGACGTCAACGAAGACTTCGACCTCTCGCAGTTGATGACCGACCTGCCGCCGGTCGAAGACCTGCTGGAAACCCAGGACGACGCGCCCATCATCCGCATGATTAACGCCCTGCTCACGCAGGCGGTGCGCGAAGGCGCTTCCGACATTCACATCGAACCGTATGAAACCACCTCCGTCGTGCGCCTGCGCCGCGACGGTGTGCTGCGCGACATCGCCCGCCCGCATCGCGGCCTGCACGCGGCGATGGCTTCGCGCATCAAGGTCATGGCCAGTCTTGACATTGCCGAAAAGCGTCTGCCGCAAGATGGCCGCATCAGCCTGCGGCTGGCCGGGCGGCAGATTGACGTGCGCGTCTCCACGCTGCCCACCACGCACGGCGAACGCCTCGTGCTGCGCCTGCTCGACAAAGGCAGCGAGCGCCTCTCGCTGGGCACGCTGGGCATGGATGCCCCCACCGCCGAACGTTTCGCCCACCTGCTCGCCCAGCCGCACGGCATTTTGCTGGTCACTGGTCCCACGGGTTCGGGCAAGTCCACCACGCTCTACGCCGCGCTGCAAAGCATGGACGCGGGGCGGCAAAACATCGTCACCGTCGAAGACCCAGTGGAATTTGACCTGCCCGGCGTCGGCCAGATTCCCGTCAACGCGCGCATCGGGCTGACCTTTGCCCGCGCGCTGCGCGCCATTTTGCGGCAAGACCCGGACGTCATCATGATTGGCGAAATCCGCGACCTGGAAACCGCGCAGATTGCCGTGCAAGCCAGTCTCACCGGCCACCTCGTGCTCGCCACGCTGCACACCAATGATGCCGCCAGCGCCGTCACCCGTCTGATTGACATGGGCATTGAACCCTTTTTGCTCGCCTCCACGCTGCGCGGCGTGCTCGCCCAGCGCCTCGTGCGCCGTCTCTGCCCGCAGTGCCGCACGCCGCACGCCACCACCACCATTGAGCGCCAGCGCATCGGCGCGGGCTGCCCCGATACGCTCTACACCGCGCCGGGCTGTCCGGAATGTTCTCACACCGGCTACAACGGGCGCAGCGGCGTCTATGAACTGCTCACCAGCGATGAGGCCTTCGCCCGCCTGGTGCACGATGGCGCGGATGAAGCCGCGCTGCGCGCCCACGCCCGCGCGCAAGGCGCTCTGGGCTTGCGCGAAGACGGCCTGCGCCATCTCGCCAGCGGGCTGACCGCCGCCGAAGAACTTTTACGCGCCACGCGCGATTGATGTCGGCAGTTTGCAATGAGCGCCTTCCGCTATCACGCCCTGGACGCCAACGGCAAGCCGCAAAACGGCATTCTGGAAGCCGACAGCAGCCGCGCCGCCCGCGCCCTGCTGCGCGAACGCGGCCTCTATCCGCTGGAAGTCACTAGCGTCAGCAACCGCGACGGCGAACGCAACAGCGCCCGCCAGCGCCTGAAAGATGCCGACCTTTCCCTGCTTTCCCGCCAATGGGCAACGCTGCTGGCCAGCGGACTGACGGTAGAACAATCGCTTGCCGCCCTCACCGAACAGGCCGAATCCGAGGCCGCGCGCACCATCCTCGCCGGCATCCGTTCCGAAGTCATGGCCGGGCACAGCCTGCGCGCCGCGCTCGACCGCTATCCCGCCGCCTTCCCCGCGATTTACCGCGCCTCGGTCGCCGCCGGCGAAAAATCCGGCGAACTCGGGCGCATCATGATGCAGCTTGCCGACTATCTGGAACAACGCACGCGGCTGCGCCAGAAAACGCTGCAAGCCCTGCTCTACCCCGGCATTGTCGCCACCGTCGCGGTGCTAATCATCGTCGCCCTGATGACTTACGTCGTGCCGCAGATTGTCAGCGTCTTTCAGCAAGGCAAGCAGGCGCTGCCGGTGCTCACGCGCGTGCTGATTGTCGCCTCGGACCTGCTGCGCGACTGGGGCTGGCTGCTGTTGATTGTCGTCGCGGGCATCGGCATTGCCCTGCATCTGTCGCTGCGCGAAGAGCACTTTCGCCGCCGCTGGGACGCGCTCTGGCTGAAAGCGCCGCTGCTCGGCAAACACCTGCGCACGCTGGACGCCACCCGCTTTGCCAGCACGCTGTCCATTCTCGCCAGCAGCGGCGTGCCGCTGCTTTCCGCGCTGGATGCCGGGCGCGAAGTCATGGGGCGGCTACCCTTGCAAGAAGCCGTGCAGGACGCCACCGCCCGCGTGCGCGAAGGGCAAACGCTCGCCCGCGCGCTGGGCGCAACACGCGCCTTTCCGCCGCTGCTCATTCACATGATTGCCAACGGCGAAGCCACCGGGCGGCTCGACGAACTGCTCGACCGCGCCGCCCGCCTGCAACAGCAAGAGCTGGAAAACCGCACCGCCACGCTCACCACGCTGCTCGAACCCATGCTGCTGCTCATCATGGGCGTCGTCGTGCTGGTCATCGTACTGGCCGTCATGCAGCCTATAATCGAAACCAACACCATGCTCAGGTAAACCACCATGACCCAAAACACTTTGCATCGCCGCGCGCGCGGCTTCACCCTCATTGAACTGATGGTCGTCATCGTCATCCTCGGCGTGCTCGCCGCCTTCATCGTACCGCGCATCATGGACCGTCCCGACCAGGCGCGGCAGACCGCCGCGCAGACCGACATTGCCACGCTCATGCAGGCGCTCAAACTCTACAAGCTGGACAACCGCGTCTATCCCAGCACCCAGCAAGGCTTGTCCGCACTGGTGCGCAAACCCGAACAGGCACCGGTTCCGCCAAACTGGAAACCCTACCTCGAACGCCTGCCCAACGACCCCTGGGGGCATCCCTACCAATACCTCAACCCCGGCCTGCATGGTGATGTAGACGTAATGAGCTTCGGTGCCGACAACCGTCCCGGCGGCGAAGGCTATGACGCCGACATCGGCTCATGGGGGCCAAACTGAGGCGCAGCACGACGACACAAAAACGGGCCACTGTGCCCGTTTTTTCATTTTCCCCGCACACGCCATGCACTACCTGCACGAAGACAACATTTCCTTTGCCGCCTTTCGCCGTCTGGGCTATCTGATGGCCTTTCTCGGCGGCGCGATTAACGCCGGCGGCTTTTTCGCCGTGCAACACTACACCTCGCACATGTCCGGCGAGATGGCCAACATTGCCGACGCGCTCTATCTTGGCCACTGGAAGTCCGCGCTGACCTCGTTTCTGATGGTGTTGAGCTTCATTTTCGGCGCGGCGCATTCAAGCTGGACGATTCTGTGGGCCAAGCGCCAGCGCTTTCGCAGCTCGTTCGGTCTTTCCATGTGGCTGGAAGCCATCTACATGCTGGCCTTCGGGATGCTCGCCACCTTGCTGAACGAATTTGGCGACACCTATCTGCTCTGGTCGCCCACGGTGATGACCCTGTGCTTCATCATGGGGATGCACAACACGGTGATGACGATTCTTTCCAACGGCGTGGTGCGCTCCACGCACATGACGGGTTTTACCACCGACATTGGCATTGAGCTATCCAAAATGCTCTATTACAGCCGCAGCGACAACCCGAAGCTGCCCGATGTCACGGTCAACCGCCCGCGCGTCAAACTGTTTTGCGGCGTCATGGTGAGCTTTGTACTCGGCGGCTATCTGGGCGCGGTCGGCGTGCACGCCATCGGCTATCAATTCGTCTGGCCGGTGGCTGTGGTGCTGTTTGCGATTGGTTTTACGTCGATTGGCTACGACGTCAAACTGCGCCTGCGCATCTGGCTATCCCGCCGCCGCAAAAAACGCCGCCGTCCGTAAAACGACGGCGGCGCGGAGACGCCGGTCGCAGCATCGCGCCCACACTTCCCCAGTCACTTCGTGACAGCGCCCCCTCGAAGAGGGGGCCTGAATTTAGCCTCCCTCTCCGAGGGAGGTGGCATCGCCGAAGGCGGTGACGGAGGGAGTGCGTGCCCACGCGGGTAGGGGCGCGATTCATCGCGCCCGCGACGTATCCCCCATCACCGCCGCCGATTCCATGCCACGCCGCATCCCGTTGTGACCCGTCATGCGCCACGGTGCTCCCGCAACCGTCTTGGGCTTGATAAATCAAGCCCCTACCGCATCGTGCTAACGGAAACGCCGCGCGCAAAAAAACCGACGGTTACGGCGGAAATGACGCGGGGCGAAAAACCAATGGCGGCGGGGCGCGGTACAGTTCCCTAGATGACGCGATCGGGCGGGAAGCAGGCGATGAAGTCGTCCGCGCTCATCGGGCGGGCGAAGAAATAACCCTGCATGAAGCGACAGCCGTAAGAGGCAAGGAAATCACGGTGTTCGGCGGTTTCCACGCCTTCGGCGACGACATCCAGCCCCAGCGCGGACGCCATCGCCAGCGAGGCGGTGGTGATGGCGGCGTTTTCAATGTCGTCGGGCAGGTTGTGGATGAACGAGCGGTCGAGCTTGATGCGGTGCAGCGGCAAGCCCTTGAGCGCGCCGAGGCCGGAATAGCCAGTGCCGAAGTCGTCCAGCGACAGGGAAAGCCCCATGTTGACCAGTTCATCCAACCGCTGAAAGAGCGTCTCATTGGCGTCGCGGATGGCCGTTTCGGTAATTTCCAGATCAATGCGCGTAGGATTCGCCCGAGTTTGCTGCAATAGCTGCTGCACCTGTTCAACAAAATCAGGACGGGCAAGCTGAAGCGCCGATACGTTGATGGAAACCAGCAGGTTTTCGTAGCCCAGCGCGCTCCACAGCCGCTGCTGCGTGAAGGCCGCGCGCAACACCCAGCGCCCCAGCTGGTCGATGAGGCCGCAGTTTTCCGCCACCGGAATGAAACGGTCCGGCGGAATATTGCCCAGTTCCGGATGCGGCCAGCGCAGCAGCGCTTCCACGCCCACCACTCGCCCGCTGGAGTATTCAATCTGCGGCTGATAGAGCAAGGTGAATTCGTCATCCCGCAAGGCGCGACGCATCCCGTTTTCGAGAATCACCTGCTGGTGCACGCGGTCGTTCATTTCCTGCACGAAGAAGCGGAAATTGTTGCGCCCGTCTTCCTTGGCAGCATACATGGCGGTGTCGGCGTGCTTGAGCAGCGTGGTCACGTCGTTGCCATCTTCGGGGAATACGGCAATGCCCAGCGAGGCGGAAATGGTGAATTCGGTAATGCCGAGCATGACGGGTTCGGAAAGCTCCGTGAGCATCCGCTGTGCGACTTCGGCAGCATTTTCCTGCGATTGCAGCGAAGGCAGTACCACCACAAATTCGTCCCCGCCCTGACGCCCCAGCACGTCGCCCTGACGCAGCGCGCGCCCCAGCCGTTCGGAAACCGTCTTCAACAGCCGGTCGCCCTCGGCGTGGCCAAGCGAGTCGTTGATGTTCTTGAAGTGGTCAAGGTCCACAAAAATGATGGCCAGCAGAGTTTGCTCGCGCGCCGCACGCTGCACGGCCTTGGCGGCCTGTTCCTGCCAGTAGCTGCGGTTGGGCAGCTTGGTGAGCGGGTCCAGCAAGGCCATCTGGCGGATGTCTTCTTCGGTCTTGCGCATCATGGTGACATCCTGCGCCCGCAAAACAAGACGACACAGCTTGCCATCCTCGCCCGCGTCGCCCTCCAGCCCCACGTGCAACACACGCCCGCCGACGCTGAAATCCTGCCCTTGCTCGTAGAGACTCTGGCGCACGTTGTTGAGCATCTGCACGAAACGGTGACGTTCCTTGCTGGAGAAAATCTGCACCACCTGCCGCAAATCCGGCACGTCATCGCCGGGCGAGAGGCCAAAGAGCGTAAAGAATTCGTCCGAACAAATCGTCGCGCGGGTGGCCGGTTCGTATTCCCAGATGGCCAGCTTGGAAAGCAACTGCATCCGCGACAGCGCCACCGGCTGCTGTTGTTTTGTGCGGGTCAGCTCCGTTGCGCGTGCCGCAGCCAGTTCCATGTGCTCACGGGCGTGCCCGGCGCTAATCAGCAAGAAGGCCGCCACCAGCGCAACAATGACCAACATCCCGAACACGCCGCCCGGCCACAGCCAGTCCCAGCCCGCCGGCGCGCCATCGCCAGGCATGTAGAGCACGACCACCAGACGCTGACCGCCCGGCATCAGCGCGCGCTTGTAAGAAACATCCAGCGCGGAAGCGTGTCGCAGACGGTTTTTGCAGTGGAGCGAGGCGGCCAGCGGCACAGAAGCACCGTCATCCGCAAACAGACACCAATCCATGCGCCCGGAATCAAACGACGTGGGCGAAACAAAGATGGCGCTATCGGTCAGCCCGTCCATTGGCTCGACCAGCGCTTCTTCCGCCAGCGCCTGCAAGTCCACCACCGCCATCACCAGCCCGGCCACACCCGGAGTGAGCGTCGCAGACGGCGGCCCGCCCGGCTTGCGCGGCGGCAATTGCCGGTCCCCCGCCACGGGGAAAAAATACACCATCTCGCCATTGCCAATAATGCGCGCCGCAGCGCCCTCTTCCAGCCGTATCGCGAGCGTGGCCGCATCACTCATGCGCGTGTCATCCAGCACATCCTCACCCAGGCGCCCGGCACCCGGCGGCGAGGCAAAGGCAATGGGCAGCAAAAAACTTGCTTCGTCCGCGCGCGAGGTGATTATCTGAAAATCGCGCTGCCCGCTCAGCACGCGCATACGCGCCTCAAATTCTTCACGCTGCACGCTGGGCACCATCGGCAGCCAATAGACACCGCGCAGTTCGGGATAGCGTTTTTGCATGTGCGCAAGCTGGTGCTGAAACATCTGCGGCGTCATTTTGCCGCGCAGCGTTTCCACGAACGCGGCAAGGTCTTGCAACATGAATACCTGTTCATCCAGCCGCCGACCGAAATGCTCCACATGGTGACTGGCCGTCGATTCAAAGGCGGCCTTTTCCATCATCTGCTGGCTGGAGACAAACACCGAAGCAGCCAGCGCACTGAGCACCGCCGCCATCAGCGACGGCACCAGCACCTGCCACAGCCGGGGCGACCAAGCCGTGCGGGGCAAACCCCAGCACACCAGCAGCGCGGGCGTCAGCAGCATGGTGCAGCAAATGCCGCCCAGCCACCAGACCACGGCCACCGGCAGGGCAACGCCAAGGGAAAGCCCGCTGACCAGCAGCAGGGTGAGCGCTGCGAACGGTTCCAGCAATGCCGAGACGGGAGCGACAATGGCCAGAAACAGCAGCACGTGCGGGGTGGTATCCAGCGTGCCCGGATACAGCCTCATCCGGCGCATCAGCCGCGAGGCCAGCCATGCCTGCACGCAAAACACCGGCGCCAGCGTCAGCGCCCAACCGCCAATGTCCGGAAAACCGTCGGCGCGCCAAACCGCCGCCAGCAGCGCCAGCGAGCCAAACAAAATGCCCGGCAGCGCCTTGACATCGCGCCACAACATGGCCGCCAGCGCCACGCCGGTAGGCGCAAAAAAGATGGTTTCATGCCCCGGCGAGGCCGGAATCATCAAGGAAAGACAGCCGATGGCCACATGCAGCAGCGCAATCAGCAACGTCTCCAGCACAAAACGGAAAGAACCCCACGGCACTTCGCGCCATGCCGCCTGCTCGGCAGCATACAGCGCCGGGTCAGCGGGCGCAGAGCCTTCGCCCACCAACGTATTGAGCAGCCGCGAAAACGCACTCTGCGAAGCAGAAGCCTCCTCGCTCACCCCCAGGGCAGCCCGCGCCGAAGACAGGGTAAACAAGCCCTGCGCAACGGGGGGCGTCGCACCCGCATTTTCTTCTTCTTCCCTGGGGGGAGATTTGCTCTGTGCATCCATTGGCTTTTCGTTTTCGCCACATAAGGCTCAAGCGTGCCACGGAAAAACCGCGACACGCCCGGAGCCGTACTGTTTGTGGCGACGCCTCTACAGCGGAGTCTAGACCTCCCCGGTCAACAAACGGCGAGCCAGCCGCTCGCTGCCAGTCAGCTCGGAGAGGTGCAACAGTTGGCAGTTTTCATAGGCCTGATTGAACGTGGCCGTATCCAGCGCCAGCACCTTGCGGAAGGCATCGACCGCCGCCGGCCCCCTGGCGGCGGCAATCTTTTCCCCGTGGCGGCTGATGACATCCAGCATCATCAGCGGATAGCGCACCGGCAAGCCAATGAGCACGTGCTTCAGGCCAATGGCCAGGCGGCTGGCGGCATAGGCATCATCATACTTGCCGCTGAACAGTTCCATGAACCACTTGGTCAGCGTCACCCGCAGCGCATCCGGGTCAGTGATGAATTCGCGCGTGAATTCGTGCGCCAGCAGGCGCTGGTAAAACTCATCGACCATCGCCCGCACATTGGCGCGCGCTTCGTCCTGAAGGCTGGCCAGCAGCGCGCATTCTTCCGGCGTAATCTGCAACATATCCAGCAGCTCGCGCACGACGGCCTCGTCTTTCGTCGCCCAGCTTTTACGATCCTCGACAGTCATGGAAGCCTCCCGTTCAGAGGATGTTCGCCAGTTGTTCGACGGTGTCAGAGGCCTCAATCTTGATCAGCCCCACGTTGCTGTCCTTGGGCGCAATCAGCGCCAGGCAGGCTTTCGTGCCGACGAGATAGATGAAGATGCGCCCCTCGGAAGCCAGCAGGCTCATTTCGAGCACCTGGCCGGTACGCAGCGATTCGGTAATACGGCGGCTCACGCCGATGGCCGTGGCAGCCATCGCGGCCACCCGCGCCGGATCAACGCTCTGGTCATTGATTGCCTGCACAATCGGCATACCGTCCAGCGTGCCCAACAGGCTCCCCTTCAGCCCCGGAATGGCTTGGCTGAGGCGTTCCAGCGCAGATTGCAATTGTTCATGCTTGCTCATAACTCGGCTCCTTTCAAAACACTCCTAAAACAAAAAAGACCGGCACGCCTCAGGCTGCCGACACGGCGGATTCCACCTGCTTCATCAGACAGACGACCGCCGAACGCACACTTTCGCGGTTTTCGGCATTAATCGGCACCACCTGATCTTCCGGCAGGTTGAAATAACTGGCGATGTCTTTGGCCTGCCAGCCCTTGGGTGCGATGTCGTGGCGCGTGGAGGCGATGACAAAGGGCACCGGGTGGCGGCTGGTGACATATTCCAGAATCTTGCGCGCATGAGGGAAATCTTCCGGACGGTCGCAGGGCACCAGCAAGAGCAGCCCCAGCGCACCACGGCTCAGTTCATCCCACATGAAATCAAAACGTTCCTGACCCGGCGTGCCGAAGATGTGCACCATGTAGTCGCCCAGGTCAATCTGACCGAAATCAAGCGCCACCGTGGTGTGGGTTTTCCCAATTACCTCGGTGCTCAACTCGTCGGTATTCACCACGGGGGTTTGCGACAACGTGCGAATCAGCGTTGTCTTGCCCGCCCCGACCGGGCCGGAGATTACGATTTTTACTGCTTTCTTACTCATTCAGATGTCCCATCAAACGATTGGCGATAATTGTGTTTTCCCGTTTCTGCTCGCTGCTGGCCGCCTGCGAAGTATACGCGCGCACCGGCCAGATTTTTCTCAATTCGCGCAGCCGGTGCAAGTGACGCAGCACCTGCCCAATGTCCAGATTCAGCTTCTGGCTGATTTCTTCCGCGCAGGAACCGGCTTCCAGCATTGAGCGGGCGGCGCGCAAGAAGTTTTCCAGTTCCGGCTCAAAGGTGGCGGTGCGCCCCTTGAGCATGGAAAAGCGGGTTTGCGGGTGCGGCAGTTCGTCCAGCCCGCCGACGCCTTGCGAAGCATCGAGCTTATCCAGCAAATCGTTCCAGTGCAGCGCCAGACCGTGCGCGGGCACGTTGCCCTCTTCAAAGTGGAAAGAGCCATTGCCCGCCACCATCCGCTTGAGCAGCAGACGGATTTCGTCGGGCGAGTGCACGGCACGCTCCAGCATGAATTGCTGCACCTGGTCGCCATTCACATTCAGCCGCAGGCGCATCGAACCGGCAGCACCGGCTTCAATCACGATTGAGCCGGAGCGATTGCCCACGATGGAAACGATTTCCCGCATGGAAAATTTGGAAAGACTCCCAAAAATTGCCACGAAGCATTTCCTCCTCATGTTTTCATGGCGCAAGCGTGCGCACGAAAACGGGAATGTGTCTAGCGAAACTGTTGCGACGCGCCCCGACCCCCCGCTGGGCGCAGATTCTGGCTGCGCGTCAAATGAGGCGGAAGCATACCACACCGCCGTGTCTCGTAAACCCCGCGAGCCGCGCCGCTGCTGCCTTTTGTGCCGACGAACGCGCTGTCTGCCGCAGCGGTTTGATGCTATGTTTGCAGGTTTCTCATTTTCCGGGGTTTTCGCATGTCTCGCGCCATCCGCAATATCGCCATCATCGCCCACGTCGACCACGGCAAGACCACGCTGGTCGACCAGTTGCTGCGCCAGTCCGGCACCTTTGCCGCACACGAAAGCGTGGCCGAGCGCGTCATGGATTCCAACGACCTGGAACGCGAACGCGGCATCACCATCTTGTCGAAAAACTGCGCCATCCGCTATGGCGACGTGCACATCAACATCGTCGACACGCCGGGGCACGCCGATTTTGGCGGCGAGGTCGAGCGCGTGCTGTCGATGGTCGACGGCGTGCTGCTGCTGGTCGATGCCGTCGAAGGGCCGATGCCGCAAACCCGCTTTGTCACCCGCAAGGCGCTGGCGCAAGGGCTGCGCCCGATTGTCGTGGTCAACAAAATCGACCGCCCCGGCGCGCGCCCGGACTGGGTGATTGACCACACCTTTGACCTGTTCGACAAACTCGGCGCGACCAACGAACAGCTTGACTTTCCCATCGTCTACGCCTCGGGTCTGGCCGGTTACGCGACGCTGGATGCCGCGCATCCGGGCACGGACATGAAGCCGCTCTTTGACGCCATCATCGAACACGTCCCCGCCCCCGAAGTCGACCGTGACCAGCCGCTGCAACTGCAAATCTGCTCGCTGGATTATTCCTCGTACATCGGCCAGATTGGTATCGGGCGCATCCGCCGGGGCAGCATCGCGCCCAATCAGGAAGTCGTTGTTCTTTATGGCGACGAGAACCGTGGCCGCGCCAAGGTCAGCCAGGTGCTCACTTTCAAGGGGCTGGAACGCTCGCCCGCGCAATCGGCGCAAGCGGGCGACATCGTGATGATTTCCGGCATTGAGCAGGTCAATATTGGCGTCACCCTCTGCGCGCCGGAAGCGCTCGAAGCCCTGCCGCCCATTCGCGTCGACGAACCTACCCTGTCGATGGAATTTCTGGTCAACACTTCGCCGCTGGCCGGACGCGAAGGCAAATACGTCACCACCCGCCAGATTCGTGAGCGCCTTGACCGCGAACTGCTGAAAAACGTCGCCCTGCGCGTGGA
>JAFSWK010000224.1 GCA_017444505.1 Rhodocyclaceae bacterium
CGGCGCGGGCGGCGGTTTGCGCGGGTGGGCGTAGTCGTCCGCAGGCAGGGGGCGCGCGTCGGCATAGGCTTCGCGCAAGGCGGCGCGTTCGTCGGCCATATTGACCGAGGCGGGCGCGGCCTCTTCGCACGCGGGCGGCGTGGCGGCGCGGCCTTTTGGTGCACGCCGCGCCTGCGTGCGTGCCTGGCGCAAGGCGGCGAGGCTGGCTTCGGAAACCCAGTCGGACGTTTTGCCGGCCATCAGGCGGGAGGCAGGGCGGCCAGTTGTTGCAGCAGTTTTTCGCGCGTGGCGCTGAAGTTTGCCAGCCGTTCGCGCTCTTGCGCGACGACGGCGGCAGGCGCACGGGCGGTGAAGTTTTCGTTGTTCAGCTTGCCTTGCGCTTTGGCGATTTCGCTGTCCAGACGGTCGATTTCTTTTTGCAGGCGGGCGCGCTCGGCGGCAGGGTCGATGGCAATTTTGAGCATCAGGCGCACGTCTTCGACGACGGCGACCGGCGCGGCGGCGTCGGTGGGCAGGGCGTCGACAATCTGCACTTCACTCAGCTTGCCCAGCGCGGCCAGGTGCGCGGAAAACGCACCGGCCAGCGCGGTGTTGCCGCTGACCAGCAGCGGCACGCGCTCGGCGGGCGAGAGCTTCATTTCTCCGCGCAGGCTGCGCGTGGCTTCAATGAGCGCCTGCACGCGGGCGAGGTCGGCTTCGGCGGCTTTGTCTTGCTGGGCGGCGTCCGGTTGCGGCCAGGCGGCGAGCATGATGCTGGGCGTGGCTTTGCGGTTGGCCAGCGGCGCGAGGGTTTGCCAGAGTTCTTCCGTGATGAAGGGCAGGAAGGGATGCGCCAGACGCAGCGTGGCTTCCAGCACTTCGAGCAGGGTGCGGCGGGTGCGCGGGGCGTTTTCGCCGGCCAGTTCTACCTTGGCCAGTTCCAGATACCAGTCGCAGTATTCGTCCCAGACAAATTCGTAGAGCGCGCGGGCGGCCAAGTCAAAGCGGTAGTCTTCCAGATGCCGGGCAATTTCGGCGGCGCGCGTTTGCAGGCGCGAGCGAATCCAGCGGTCGACGGTGCTGTCTGCTGCAGGGTCTTGCGGCAGCGCGAGGCCGCAATCCTTGCCTTCGCAGTTCATCAGCACGAAGCGGGTGGCGTTCCACAGCTTGTTGCAGAAGTTGCGGTAGCCTTCGCAGCGTTGCATGTCGAACTTGATGTCGCGCCCCGGGCTGGCGAGGCTGGCGAAGGTGAAACGCAGCGCGTCGGCGCCGAAGGCGGGAATGCCGTTGGGAAATTCCTTGCGGGTTTTCTTTTCAATCTGCTCGGCCTTTTTCGGGTTCATCAGGCCGAAGGTGCGTTTTTTCACCAGCGATTCAAGGTCGATGCCGTCGATGAGGTCAATCGGGTCGAGCACGTTGCCCTTGGATTTGCTCATTTTCTGGCCTTCGCCGTCACGAATCAGCCCGTGCACGTAGACGTGGCGGAAGGGGATTTTGCCGGTGATGTGGCGCGTCATGATGACCATGCGGGCGACCCAGAAAAAGATGATGTCAAAGCCGGTGACCAGCACGCTTGACGGCAGGTACAAATCCAGCGCCGGATTGCTTTGCTGCGGCCAGTTGGCGTCCCAGTCCAGCGTGGAAAACGGCCAGAGGGCGGACGAAAACCAGGTGTCGAGCACGTCCGCATCGCGCCGCAGCGCGCCGGTGTAGCCTGCGGCCTCGGCCTTGGCGCGGGCTTCGTTTTCCGAACGGGCGACGAAAATTTCGCCGCCTTCGCCGTGCCAGGCGGGAATCTGGTGCCCCCACCAGAGCTGGCGCGAAATGCACCAGTCCTGAATGTTGTTCAGCCACTGGTTGTAGGTGTTGACCCAGTTTTCGGGGAAAAAGCGGATTTCGCCCGAGGCGACGCATTCGAGCGCCTTGGCGGTGATGGATTGGCCGTCCGCGCCCGGCTTGCTCATGGCGACGAACCATTGGTCGGTGAGCATTGGTTCGATGACCGTGCCGGTGCGGTCGCCCACCGGCACCATGTGGCGGTGTTTCACCGTTTGCAGCAGCAGCCCTTGCGCTTCAAGGTCTTGCAGGATGGCTTGGCGCGCGTCATAACGGTCCATGCCCTGATAGGCGGCGGGGGCGTGTTCGTTGATTTTGGCGTCCAGCGTGAGGATGGTAATCAGCGGCAGATTGTGACGCTGGGCGCAGGCGTAGTCGTTGAAATCGTGCGCGCCGGTGATTTTCACGCAGCCGCTGCCAAATTCGCGGTCGACGAAGTCGTCGGCAACAATCGGGATGGTGCGCCCGCACAGCGGCAGTTGCACCTGTTTGCCGACCAGATGGCGATAGCGTTCGTCTTCCGGATGCACGGCCAGCGCCACGTCGCCGAGCATGGTTTCGGGACGGGTGGTGGCGATGCGCATCCCGGGCACGCCGTCGATGGAGCCATCGGCAAAGGGATAGAGGATGTGCCACAGATGACCATCGCGCTCTTCCATGACCACTTCCAGGTCAGAGACCGCCGTGCCCAGCACGGGATCCCAGTTCACCAGCCGCTTGCCCCGGTAAATCAGCCCTTCTTCATAGAGGCGCACGAAAATTTCTACTACCGTGCGCGACAAGCCTTCGTCCATCGTGAAGCGTTCGCGCGACCAGTCGGCGCTGGAACCGAGGCGGCGCATCTGCGTGGTGATGGTGCCGCCAGAAAATTGCTTCCATTCCCAGACTTTTTTCAGAAACTTCTCGCGCCCCAGGTCGTGACGGGAAATGCCCTGCGCATCAAGCTGGCGTTCGACGACGATTTGCGTGGCGATGCCGGCGTGGTCCGTGCCGGGCTGCCACAGCGTGTTGTCGCCGCGCATCCGGTGATAGCGGATGAGCGCGTCCATCAGCGTCTGGTTAAAGCCGTGCCCCATGTGCAGCGTGCCGGTGACGTTCGGCGGCGGCATCAGGATGCAGAAGGCGTGCTGCGGGTCTTTGCCGGTATCCAGTCCGGCGGCGAAGTAGCCATTGCGCTCCCATTGTTCGTAATGGGCAGACTCGATGGCGGCGGGTTCAAAACTTTTGGCGAGCGTCATGATGTTTCGGTCGGCAAACAGGCGCGGCAGATGCCAGTTGCGCCCGAAACTGGGTGGCGGGCGGTGCAGGGCGACGCACCTGTCTGGAAGGGTGGGAAAAAATGTGCGCTGGTGCCGCTTGTCTGACTCGAACAGACGACCTACCGCTTACAAGGCGGTTGCTCTACCAACTGAGCTAAAGCGGCGCGAAACCCGCGATTATAAAACAAAGCATCGCTTTGTTTTTCGGAGCCGAAGGCGAAGGCGACGTGGACGCGCGGGGGCGGGCTATACTCGCCGCCATGTGTTTTCGCTTTTTCTACGCCTTGTTGTGGACGGCCTTGTTGCCGCTGGCCTGCCTGCGCCTGCTCTGGCGCGCGCGCGGCGAGGCGGGCTATTTGCGGCACTGGAAAGAGCGTTTCGGCGGCGGCGCAGCCTTGCCCGCCGGACGCTGGTGGCTGGTTCATGCCGTATCGGTGGGCGAAACCCGCGCCGCCGCGCCGCTGGTGCGGGCGATTCTGGCGGCAAACGAAGCAAACCGCGTGCTGCTCACCGGCACCACGCCCGCCGGACGCGAGACGGCGGCGCAGCTTTTCGGCACGGATGCGCGCGTGGCGTACCGCTGGCTGCCCTGGGACCATCCCGCGCTGGTGCGCCGCTGGCTGGCGCGCATCCGTCCACAGGCGGCGCTGGTCATGGAAACCGAATGGTGGCCGGGGCTGTTTGCCGCTTGCGCAGCGCAGGGCGTGCCGCTGGCGCTGGTCAACGCGCGGCTTTCGGCGCGCTCGGCGCGCGGCTATGCGCGGCGGGTGCGCGGCGTGGTACGCACGATGCTGGCCGTGCCGTGCGCAGTGCTGGCGCAAGGGCGGGCAGATGCGCGGCGCCTGCGCTTTCTGGGCGCGCGGCAGGTGACGGTATGCGGCAACCTGAAATTCGACGTGCCGGAAGATGCCGCGCAGCAAATGTTGGGCGAACAATTCCGCGCCGCCTTTGGCGCGCGCCCCGTGCTGCTGCTGGCCAGTTCGCGCGATGGCGAAGAGGCGGATTTTCTCGCAGCCCTGGCGCACGCCGACTTGCCGCCCGAGGTTCTGATAGCGATTGTGCCGCGCCATCCGCAACGTTTTGACGAAGTAGCGCGCTTGCTGGAACGCGCGGGCTTGCCGTATGCGCGGCGCAGCCGAAACGAAGCGGTGAGCCAGACCACGCGCGTATGGCTGGGCGACTCACTGGGCGAGCTGGCGGCCTGCTATCGCGCCGCCGATATTGCGCTGATTGGCGGAAGCTGGCGGCCTTTTGGCGGGCAAAACCTGATTGAAGCCTGCGCCGCCGGCGTGCCCGTCCTGCTGGGGCCGCACACCTGGAATTTCCGCGACGCAGCGCAAGCTGCCGTGACGACGCAAGCGGCGGTTCAGGCAGCGGATTTCGCGGCAGCCTTGCAGGAAGCGGCAGCCCTGCTGCGGCATGACGAACGCCGCATCTTCATGGCCGAACAAGCACGCCGCTTCGCCCGCACACACCAAGGCACCTGCGCCCGCACCCTGACGGCCTTGCAACAGGCCGGACTGGATTTCACCGCGCCGCCGCAGTGAGCGCGGCGGGTGCGGCGGGTTTGGTTGTGGCGCGGGCGGTGGTTTTTGTGCGTGCGGCGTTTCCGTGCGCACAAGAACCGCCATCGGCAGGCCGGGCAGGATGCCCGCGCGCACGTTTGGGTGCGCGTTTTCTTATACGTCGATGTTTTTGGCGAACAGGGCGTTTTCTTCGATGAAGGCGCGGCGTGGGTCGACCTGGTCGCCCATGAGGGTGGTGAAAATTTCGTCCGCAGCTACGGCGTCTTCAATCTGTACGCGCAGCAGGCGGCGCACCGCCGGGTCCATGGTGGTTTCCCAGAGCTGTTCGGGGTTCATTTCGCCCAGACCCTTGTAACGCTGCTTGCTGAGGTGGCGCTCGACTTCTTTCAGCAGCCATTCGAGCGCTTCGCTGAAGCGCGTGACCGGCTGGCGTTTTTCGCCGCGCACAATGATGGCACCTTCGCCAATGACTTCACTGGCGGCCATGCTGGCGGTGCGGATGGCGCGGTATTCGGCGCTGGCGAGGAAGTCTTCGCCCAGCGTGCTGTGTTGCTGGTTGCCGTGACGGGTGCGGGTGATGCGAATGCTCCATTGGTCTTCGGCGTCGCTGTATTCGGCGGAGAGATGCGGGTGCGTGCCGTCGTCGGCAAGATGCGGTTCCAGCGCGGCGATGCTGCTGCGCGTGGCTGCTTCGTCGTCCAGGGCGAGTTCGATGTCGTGGGTGAGCAGGATGTCGAGGATGGCTTCGTCGATGTGACCGGCGAGGCGCTCGATGCTGGTGCGGGCGAGCAAATGCGTGCGCGCCAGCCCGAGCAGGGTCTCCGGCGGCACGGGCGGGACGTCGGCGCGCGGCAGGAAGCTGGCGCCGTCGAGCGCCAGTTGCAGCATATGCTGCGAGAGTTCGTGGTCGTCCTTGATGTAGCGTTCGTTTTTGCCGTATTTGATTTTGTACAGCGGCGGCTGGGCGATGTAGATGTGGCCGCGTTCGACCAGTTCGCGCATCTGGCGGTAGAAGAAGGTGAGCAGCAGGGTGCGGATGTGCGCGCCGTCGACGTCGGCGTCGGTCATGATGATGATGCGGTGATAGCGCAGCTTTTCCGGTTTGAAGTCTTCCGCGCCAATGCCGGTGCCGAGCGCGGCAATGAGGATGGCAATGGCTTCCGAGCTGATGATTTTGTCGGTGCGGGCGCGCTCGACGTTGAGCACTTTGCCCCGCAGCGGCAGTACGGCCTGAAATTTGCGGTCGCGCCCTTGCTTGGCAGAGCCGCCGGCAGAATCCCCCTCGACAATGTAAATCTCACATTGCGCAGGATCCTTTTCCTGACAGTCGGCCAGCTTGCTGGACAAACCTATGCCGTCAAACGGGCCTTTGCGACGGGTAAGGTCGCGCGCCTTGCGCGCCGCTTCACGGGCGCGGGCGGCTTCGACAATCTTGCCGCAGATGGCTTTGGCCTCAATGGGGTTTTCCAGCAGGAAGTCGGTCAGACGGGCGGCGACGACTTCTTCCACTGCCGGACGCGCTTCGGAAGACACCAGCTTCATCTTGGTCTGGCTGGCGAATTTGGGGTCGGGCATTTTTACCGAGAGCACGCAGGCCAGCCCTTCGCGCATGTCGTCGCCCGAGACGGTGATTTTGGCTTTTTTGGCGATTTCGTTTTCTTCAATGTATTTGTTGATGACGCGGGTCATCGCGGCGCGTAGCCCCGTGAGGTGCGTGCCGCCGTCGGGCTGCGGGATGTTGTTGGTGAAGCATTGCACCTGTTCGTTGTAGGTGTCGTTCCATTGCATGGCGACTTCAACGAACAGCTCGCTGCGCACGCCGCCGGTGTTTACGTGACTGGTGCCAGTGGCGTAAAAAACACTGGGATGCAGACGGGTTTTGGCGCGGTTGATGTATTCGACAAAACCTTTCACGCCGCCGGCGAAGGCGAAGTTTTCTTCCTTGCCGGTGCGCTGGTCGAGCAGGCGGATTTTGACGCCGTTATTGAGGAAGGAAAGCTCGCGCAGGCGGTGGGCGAGGGTGTCGAAGTGGTATTCAATGTTGCCAAAAATTTCTTCGTCGGCCAGAAAATGCACTTCGGTGCCGCGCCGGTGGCTCTCGCCCAGTACGCGCATCGGGCGCACTTCGACGCCGTCGACGATTTCCGTGGGGGCGTTGTGCGGCACGCCGCGCTGAAATTCGAGGAAGTGGGTTTTTCCGTCGCGGCGGATGGTCAGCCGCAGCCATTGCGAGAGCGCATTGACGCAGGACACGCCCACGCCGTGCAGACCGCCGGAGACCTTGTAGCTGTTCTGGTTGAACTTGCCGCCCGCGTGCAGCACGCACATGACGATTTCCGCCGCCGAACGGCGCGGTTCGTTTTTGTCGTCCATCTTGATGCCGACGGGAATGCCACGGCCATTGTCGGCCACCGAGATGGAGTTGTCGGCGTGGATGGTAATCAGGATGTCGTCGCAGTGACCGGCCAGCGCTTCGTCAATGGCGTTGTCGACGACTTCAAAGACCATGTGGTGCAGGCCGGTGCCGTCGGACGTGTCGCCAATGTACATGCCGGGACGCTTGCGCACCGCTTCCAGCCCTTCGAGCTGCTGGATGCTGGATTCGTCGTATTCGTGGCGGGAAGACTGGGTAGGATGCTGTTCGCTCATGGTGCTTGTTCTATGCGGGTGAGACTCGGGTTGGCGCGGCAGGCTCAGATGCGCATCGGCATGACGACGTATTTGAAGTGGCTGTTGTCCGGCGCGGTGATGAGGATGCTGGAATTGCTGTCGCTGAAATGCCATTCGATGTGCTCGCTGTCCAGATGGTTGAGCACATCGAGCAGGTAGGTGATGTTGAAGCCGATGTCGATTGCCTGCCCGTTCGCGTCAACTTCCAGCTCTTCCTGCGCTTCTTCCTGTTCGCTGTTGGAGGTGACGATTTTCAGCACCTTGTCTTCCAGCACCAGCCGCACACCGGGGAATTTGTCGCTGGTGAGAATGGCTGCACGCGAGAGCGCATCGTGGAAAGCCGCGCGTTCCAGCAGCAGCATGTGCGGCAGCGCCTGCGGGATGACGCGCTCGTAGTCGGGGAATTTGCCGTCAATGAGCTTGCTGGCCAGCTCAATGCTGGCAAAACGGAAGGTAATCTGCGCCGGGCCGATGAGTACTTCCAGCGCCTCCGAGTTGTCGGCAAGCTGGCGGCTGAGTTCCTGCACCGTCTTGCGCGGGATGATGATTTCCTGACGCGCGGCGACCGGATTTTCCAGCGTGGTTTCCGCATAGGCCAGACGGTGACCGTCAGTGGCCACAGCGCGCAGCGTGCTGCCATCGGCGACCAGCAGCAGGCCGTTGAGGTAGTAACGGATGTCTTGCTGCGCCATGGCGTAGGCGACCTGGTCAAGCAGCGCCTTGAACACTTGCTGGCTGATGAGGATGCGGGTGGCGCTGTCAGCTTCAATTTTCATGCGCGGGTAATCCGCAGCAGGCAGGGTTTGCAACATGAAACGGGCTTTGCCGGCGCGGATGGACATGCGCCCCGTCTCCGGCGTGAGCCGTGCATCTGCCGCCGCGCTGCGCGGGGCAGCCGCCTGGGCGTTGGCTTCCAGACTGAGCTGCACGTCCGCCGTCTCGGGCAGAGCGCGGAGAATATCGAGCAGCTTGCGGGCGTTGACCGTAATCTGGCCGTCGTCACTGCCGATTTCGCTGGCCGTGGAGGTTTTTACCTGAATGTCGGTATCCGTGGCGGTGAGCGTGAGACTCTCGCCCGATTTTTCCAGCAGGACGTTGGAGAGAATCGGCAGGGTGTGACGCTTTTCAACAATGTTGGCAACCGCTTGCAGAGGCAGGAGCAGGTTGTTGCGGGGGATTTTGAGGAAGTGGGACATGGCGTTGAAAGTTCCGGAAAAGGAGTGGAAAGAATAAAAAAACAAAACAGCAGACAGGGCTAGCTGTGCAAGGTCTGCGTGAGCACGTGAATGGCGTGATTCAGTTGCTCGTCTTCCTTGCGCAGACGGGTGATGGTTTTGTGGGCGTGCACCACGGTGCTGTGATCCCGCCCGCCGAAGGCCTCACCGATGGCCGGAAGAGAAAGCGGCGTGAGTTCCTTGGCCAGCCACATGGCAAGCTGGCGCGGACGGGCGACCAGACGGCTGCGGCTTTTGGAGTGCATGTCGGCAACCTTGATGGCGTAGTAGTCGGCCACGACTTTCTGGATGTTTTCGACGGTGAGCTGGCGGTTGTGCGCGTGCAGCAGGTCTTTCAGGGCTTCGCGGGCGAGTTCCAGCGTAATCGGGCTGTTGTGGAAATTGGCATAGACGCTGCAACGGTTGAGCGCGCCTTCAAGTTCGCGCACGTTCGAGCGCAAGTGCTTGGCGATGAGGAAGGCGACATCGTGATCCAGATCGATGCCGTTGAGGGCGGCTTTCTTTTTCAGGATGGCGATGCGCATTTCCAGCTCGGGCGGCTCAATCTGCACGGTCAGCCCCCAGTCGAAGCGGGAAATCAGGCGCGGTTCCAGCCCCTTGATGTCTTTGGGATAGGTGTCGCAGGTGATGATGATCTGCTTTTTCGCCTCGGTCAGCGCGTTGAAGATGTCGAAAAAGGCATCCTGCGTGCGCTCCTTGCGGTCGAAAAAGTGGATGTCGTCGATGATTAGCAGGTCCAGCGAGCGGTAATCGCGCTGAAAATTGTCGAAGCTGTTTTTCTGATAGGCGTTGACCATTTCGCGCCAGTAGTCGTTGGCGTGAATGTAGCGCACGGCCTTGCCCGGATTGCGGCGGAACACTTCGTTGCCGATGGCCTGCGCCAGATGGGTTTTGCCCAGACCGACACCGGCGTAAATAAACAGCGGGTTGTAGGCGGCACCGGGATTGGTCGCCACCTGCATGGCGGCGGCGCGGGCAAGGTCGTTGGCGCGACCCGTGACGTAGTTTTCAAAGCTGGAAGCCGTGCTCAACCGCGTGCGGGCGTAGAGGCGTTCGTTCTGCAAGGCCGGGTCGGCCAGCAAGTCGGCATCATTGGGCGCGGCAGGCGCTGTGCGCGTGTCATCCTGCGCTTTGCTGCCCGCAGGGCTGCGCGGCTTGCGGGCAGACGCGTGCACGGCCAGCTCGACCTGCATCTGTTCGCCGCCGTGTTCCACGGCCAGTTCCTGAATGCGCGGCAGATAGCTTTTTTGCACCCACGTCAGAATGCGGCGGTTCGGCGCCAGCAGCCGCAGCCGCTGCGCATCGTCTGCGTCCGCATCTGCGCTGAGCACGCGCAGCCAGGTGTCGACCTGCTGCTGCGGCAGTTCGTGTTCCAGACAAGACAGACAATGCGACCAAAGCTCGGACATCGGCAGAGGAGACGGGGGAATGCGGGACAAACGGTGAGAAAACCACCGGCGGCACAGAGTACGCAAACGCGCCCTGCGCAGCCGGTGGACGAACTCGTATTGTATCCTTTTTTGCCATTGCCCGTCGCTATCCTGATGCGGTGCAGCACCGGAAATGCTTGACAAACATCGCCCTACGCGATTGAATACACGGCTTTTCGTTTTTCCTACAGAGCCTAGAAAACCATGAAACGCACCTATCAGCCCTCCGTCGTTCGCCGCAAGCGCACCCACGGCTTTCTCGTTCGCATGAAAACCCGCGGTGGCCGTGCCGTCATCCGTGCCCGCCGTGCCAAAGGCCGTCATCGCCTCGCCGTCTGAAGCGGCGGGCGCGCACCACGCGAAAGCCTCGCGCTTTGGCTTTCCGCCTGCCTTTCGCCTGCACAAAACGGAAGAGTTTTCTTCCGTTTTTGCTTTTCGCCGCGCCATTCGTGGCCGTTTTTGCAGCCTGCACTGGTGTCCGAACGGACTGGCGGGCGCGCGGCTGGGCGTGATTGCCGCCAAACGGCTGGCGCGTCGGGCGCATACGCGCAACCTCGTCAAACGCATCGCCCGCGAACGTTTCCGCCTGTTGCGCGCCGGTTTGCCCGCGCATGACTTGATTGTGCGCCTGCACGCCAAGCTGGATGCCGTGCCGCGCGCCGGTCTGCGTGCCGACCTGGACGCGCTCTATGGCCGTTTGCCGGCGCTGCGCTGAAGCGTACAAGCCATGCGCGCAGTGCTGCTGGGGCTGATTCGTTTTTACCGCTACGCCATCAGCCCGCTCACGGGGCCGCGCTGCCGCTTTCAGCCCACTTGTTCGGCCTACGCGCAGGAAGCCATCGAACGCTACGGCGCCTGTCGCGGTAGCTGGCTGGCGCTCAAACGCCTGCTGCGCTGCCATCCTTTTCATCCCGGCGGCTACGACCCCGTGCCTGACCGCCATTCTTGCCAGACCTTGCCGGAACACCCGCATGGATAACCATCGCCGCCTGCTTCTTTTCTGCGTTTTTGCGTTTTCCCTCATCATGTTGTGGGAAAACTGGGTGAAACTGCACCAACCGCCGCCGCCCGCCGCGCCTGTGGCGCAAGTGGCCGCCGATGCTGCGGGGGCGAGTGTTGCGGGCGTGGATGCGGATGTGCCGCAGGCCAGCACGCCCGCAGGGGGCGCGGCAGTGCCCGAAGCCTCGGACGCACCGGCTTCCGCCGCAGTAGCCGCGCCGTACATGCTGGTGCGCACCGACAAGATGCTGCTGCGCATTTCCGCGCAAGGCGGCGACCTGACCGGCCTGGAACTGCTGGAACATCCCGTCGAAAAAGGCGAGACGGGCTATTTCCCGCTCTTTGAAGATGGCCGCAATGGTGCCCGTCACGTCTATCTGGCGCAAAGCGGCCTGTCTGGTCTGGCGGGTTTGCCGAACCACACCACGCGCTTTGAACTGCCCGCCGCCGAAATGACGCTGGCCGAGGGCGAAGATGAACTCATCGTGCGCCTGCAAGCCGCGCCCATTGCGGGCAGCCCGCTGCGGCTGGTGCGCACG
>JAFSWK010000225.1 GCA_017444505.1 Rhodocyclaceae bacterium
GCGGGCGTAGAAGAGGTAGGGGTCGCGCGTGAGGATGCGCGGGCGCTCGGTGAGGTCGGGCGCGCTGGCGGGCAGCACGATGGCCGCCGCACGGCAATGCGCCAGGCGCGCGGCATGGGCGGCGTTGACCAGAAAGGAAAGTTCGTCCGCACCCGCGCGTTCCAGCGGCGCGAGGCCGCGCACGACAATTGCGGCGGCGTTTTCGCCCGCCACTTCGCCGCCGAGCCGTTCGGCCAGTTCGGCAAGCGTGAAGGCGGCGGGCGCGGCGGCGCGAGACATGAGAGGCAGCGACGGGCGACGGGTTTTTTGCCGCCGTTAAGCTCAGCGATGACTTTTTCGGTGATGTCAATCGACGGATTGATGTAGACGGCTTCCTGCAAGATGATGTCGTAGCCTTCGGCTTGCGCCACCTTGCGGATGGCTTCGTTGGCGCGGTCAAGCACGCCAGCGAGTTCTTCATTGCGGCGCATGTTCAGGTCTTCACCAAATTCACGCTTCTTGCGCTGGTAGTCGCGGTTTTGGTCGTTGAAGGCGCGCTCTTTCCGGGTGCGGTCGGCTTCCGACATGGTCATGCCGTTGCGTTCCAGGTCTTCCTGCATCCGTTGCAGGTCTTTGGCCATTCTTTGCAGGTCTTGGTCGCGCTTGGAAAAATCCGATTCGATGCGCGAGAGCGCACTTTTGGCAGGCTGGGCTTCGCGCATCAGGCGGTCGGAATTGACAAAGCCAATGCGCGAGGCATTTTGCGCCTGCGCGGCCAGGGGCGCTGCGGCAATCAGGGCAGCAGTAAGGGCAGAGAGGACGATGCGGGTGTTCATGTGCAAGTTTTCCATGTTAACAATGAGAATCGTATGGCAGGCTTAGAAGACGGTGCCAACCTGGAACTGGAAGCGCTGGGTCTGGTCTTCCGGTTTTTTCTTGATGGGGTAGCCAATGCTGAATTTGAGCGGGCCGATGGGCGAACTCCACCATAACCCCAGACCGGCACTGTAGCGCAGGTCAGAAAATTCGATATCGTCTTCGTCCGCCCAGACCGTGCCCATGTCGGTAAAGAGGGAAAGGCGCACAGAGCGGTCGTTGCCCATGCCGGGCATGGGGAAGAAGTATTCGAGGTTGGCGTTGAAACTGCGCGTGCCGCCGAGCGCGTCGCCATCGGGCGTGTGCGGGCCAATGGCGCTTTGCTTGTAGCCGCGCACCGAGCCAATGCCGCCAGCGTAGAAGTTTTTGTAGAACGGCATGGGCTTGTCGCCAAAACTGTGCGCCCAGCCCAGCCCGACGTTGAACATGAACGCCTGGTGCTTGCCAATCGGCAACCATTGCTGGAACTGGTATTCGGCCTTGACGTATTTCACGTCTTTGAATACGGGCACCGTGCCTTCAAAACGGAGCTGCTGATAGCGACCCGAACGCGGGTAGATGAAACTGTCGCGGCTGTCACGCTGCCAGGACAGGGTGGCCAGCACGCTGTCGACGGTGGCCTCACCAATGCCGGAATCCTGCTCGCCCGGGCCGGTGCAGCCGTAGGTGCGGCAGAAATCCTTGTACTGGATGGGACTTTCGTCAAAGGTGGTAATGCGGGTGCGGTCAAAGCCAAGACCGAAGTTGATGGAGTCGTCCTCGCCGATGGGATACCCCACGCGCAGCCCCACACCACTGGAGACCGAACGGTAACGGGCAACAGCGTAGGATTCGTAGGGGTCGAAAGTGCGGTGGTAGAGGTCGTAGCCGAGGCTGACACCGTCGGTGGTGTAGTACGGGTCGGTAAAGGACAGCGAGTAGGTGCGGCTGAGACGGTCGGTGTTGACTTCAGCTTGCAGCGATTTGCCCGAGCCGAAGATGTTTTCCTGCTTCAGCGAGCCAGACAGCGTGAGCTTTTGCGCACTGGAAAAACCTGCGCCCAGCGAGATGGAGTTGGTCGGGCGTTCCTTGACGTTGACGTTGACGTCAATCTGGTCGGTGGTGCCAGCCACCGGCGGGGTGTCGACGGAAACATCGTCAAAATAGCCCAGACGCTCAATGCGCTGGCGCGAACGGGTGATTTTTTCGGCGTCGTACCATTCGCCTTCCATCTGGCGCATTTCGCGGCGGATGACTTCGTCACGGGTGCGCACGTTGCCGCCGATGTTGATGCGATTCACATAGGTGCGCCGACCGGGGTTAACCAGCAGGGTGAAGGCGACAGTGGCGTTTTCCTTGTTGATTTCGGGCGAGGCGTTGACGTTGGCAAAGGCATAGCCGTCTTCGCCCAGACGCTCGGCAATGGCTTGCGTGGTGGCGGTGAGACGCTCGCGCGAGAAGACTTCGCCAGGATGCAGCTGCACCAGTTTGAGATATTCCTCTTCGGGCAAAATCAGGTTGCCCGCCAAGCGCACGGACGAGACGGTGTATTTCTGCCCTTCGGTGAGGTTGATGGTGACGTAGATGTCTTTTTTGTCCGGCGAGATGGAAACCTGCGTGGAGTCGATGTTGAAGTCCAGATAGCCGCGATCCATGTAGAACGAGCGCAGCGATTCCAGGTCGGCAGAAAGTTTCTGCTTGGAGTATTGGTCGCTCTTGGTGTACCAGGTAAAAATGCCCGGCGTGGTGAGCTGGAACTGGTCAAGCAGTTCGCTGGTCTTGAAGGTCTGGTTGCCGATGATGTGAATTTCGCGGATTTTGGCGATGTCGCCTTCTTCCACCGCGAAGTTCAAACCGACGCGGTTGCGTTCCAGCGGGGTGACGGTGGTGGTAATCTGCGCGCCATATTTGCCGCGCGAAAGGTATTGGCGCTTGAGTTCCTGCTCGGCACGCTCCAGCGTGGAACGGTCGAAAATCAGCCCTTCGCCCAGCCCGACATCGCGCAGGCTGAGTTTGAGCGTGTCTTTGTCAAATTCCTTGATGCCGGTGAAGGTGATGTCAGCAATCGCGGGGCGTTCGGCCACGCGCACGACGATGACGTTGTTTTCCACCTCGATTTTTACGTCGCTGAAAAAGCCGGTGGCAAAGAGCTTGCGTACCGCTTCGGTGGCCTGTTCTTCAGTGAAGGTGTCGCCGGCGCGCACGGGCAGATAACTGAAGACGGTGCCTGGCTCGGTGCGCTGGATGCCTTCGACGCGGATGTCGCGCACAACAAAGGGGTCAAAGGCCCAGGCGGGGGAAGTGAGGGTGCAGCAGCTTGCGATGAGACCAGCGGCGAGAATACGTTTCATGCAGGTGTTTAACTCGTGTTTAGCTTGTGAAGAGACGGGCAAGATCGTTGTAGAAGGCCAAAATCATCATCACGGCCAGCAACGCCAAGCCGATGCGCTGCCCAAGTTCCAAGGCGCGTTCGGACACGGGTGAGCCTTTGATGATTTCGGCGGCATAATACAGCAAATGCCCGCCATCCAGAACGGGGATGGGCAGAAGGTTGAGCACGCCCAGGCTGATGCTGATGAGGGCGACGAAGGAAAGATAGGGCATCCAGCCCATTTGCGCGCTTTTGCCCGCAAAATCGGCAATCGTGATGGGGCCGGAGAGGTTTTTCCAGGAAACTTCACCGAGGAACATGCGGCCAATCATTTTCAGACTGAGCACGCTGGTGTCCCAGGTGCGCGCCAGCGCGCGCGCCAGCGCCGTGCCTACGGGGTAGCTGACCTGCGTGAACATCTGATCCAGCACGTCTTGTGAGAGCTGAATCTTGACGCCGATGCGCCCGTGCGGCGGGTCGCTGTTCGGCACGGTGTCGATGGTGACGGGGACGGTCTCCTGCTGGCCGTCGCGTTCAATGCGCGCCTGCACCGTGGCGCCGGGATGGTCGGCTACGTATTCGACCAGATCGCGCCAGGTTTGCAGCGGCTGGCCGTCCATTGCCACGAAACGGTCGCCCGCGCGCAGCCCTGCGCGCTCGGCGGCAGAATCGGGCTGCACTTCGCCAATGACCGGCGGCGTGGGCGGATCCCACGGCGTGAGACCGGCGCGGGCGAGCAGGTCGGCATCGCCGCTGTTCAGATCCAGCGGGGCGAAGTCGATGACCGCCTGCCGCACCTCGCCTTCGGGCGTGCGCACGGTAATTTCGGTGGGCGCGTTTTCCAGCGCGCGGCGCAGCAGCGCCCAGCGCATTTCCGACCAGCTTTGTACCGCTTCGTCTTCGACGCGCAGGATTTCCTCGCCGCTCACCAGCCCCGCCTGCGCAGCGAGCGTTTCCGGCACGACCTGCACGCGCGCGCGCAGCTCTTCCGTGCCGTGTACAAACAGCGCCCAATAGAGCACCACGGCCAGCAGCAGGTTCGCCAGCGGGCCTGCGGCGACGATGGCGATGCGCTTGTAGACGTTCTGGCGGTTGAAGGCGCGCGGCAATTCTTCGGGGGCGACTTCGCCTTCACGTTCATCAAGCATCTTGACGTAGCCGCCCAGCGGAATACCAGCCAGCACCCATTGCGTGCGGTCGGCGCCGGTGTGCCATTGCAGCAGCGGCTTGCCAAAACCAATCGAAAACCGCAGCACCTTCACGCCACACAGACGGGCGACGAAGTAATGGCCGTATTCGTGGAAAAACACCAGCGCGCCCAGCGCGATGACGAACGGAATGAGGTAATCGGTAAGCAGAGACATGGGGCAGGGCGCTCAGGCCGTTTGTTGTAAATGTTGGCGGGCGGTTTCGCGGGCGCGGGCATCGGCCTCTTGCAAGGCGTCCAGCGAATCGGCAGGCGTGGTCGGCAGGGTTTCGATCACCTGCGCGATGGTTTCAGCAATGCCGGTGAAGGGCAGACGCTCAGACAAAAAGGCTTCCACCGCCACTTCGTTGGGGGCGTTGAGAATGGTCGGCGCGGTGCCGCCTGCGGCCAGCGCTTCGTAGGCCAGACGCAGACAGGGAAAGCGAACCGTATCCGGGGCGTGAAATTCCAGCGCCGCCAGGCGCGTGAAATCCAGCGACGCGACGCCCGCATCCATGCGCTGCGGCCAGGCCAGCGCGCAGGCAATCGGCGTGCGCATGTCCGGCTGCCCCAGTTGCGCCAGCAGCGAGCCATCGGCGTATTCGACCAGCGAGTGCACCACGCTTTGCGGGTGGATGATGGTGTCGATTTTTTCATTCGGCAAGTTGAACAACCAGCGCGCTTCGATGACTTCCAGCCCCTTGTTCATCATCGTTGCCGAATCGACGGAAATCTTGCGCCCCATCGCCCAA
>JAFSWK010000226.1 GCA_017444505.1 Rhodocyclaceae bacterium
GACACCGCAAGCCTTTGCCACATCGGGTGTTGCGCCAGACCAGCCACACACCACGCTTGCCAGCCGCCCGGACATTGCCGCACGATGCGCTGGCCTTCGGCGGGATTCGTCACTGCGGCAAAAACCGCGCTGCCCGAACCACTCATCCGCGAAGGTGCGAAACGGCTCAACCATTCAATCGCCCGTTTCACCTCCGGAAAACGCTTGCACGCGACCGCTTGCAAGTCGTTTCGGCCAAAGCACATGGCAGACTGGATGCTGCCTGCTGTGTCTTCGATGAAGTCGCGCATTCTGACGTTTTCCGCATCGCGCGTCAAGCCTTCGTCGCCAAAAATCGCCCCCGTCGACACGGTCACGCCGGGGTATACAACAACAAAACAGCCCGCCGCCAGCGGCACGGCCTGCATGTGTTCGCCAATGCCTTCGACAAAGGCGGTTTCGCCAAAAATGAAAAACGGCACGTCCGCACCCAGCCGCAGGCCAAGCTGCGCCAGCTCGTCGCGTGTCAGCCCCGTGTGCCACAAGTGGTTGAGCGCCATCAGCGTGGTGGCGGCGTCCGAGCTGCCGCCGCCCAGCCCTGCGCCGGAGGGGATGCGTTTTTGCAGCACGATGTCCGCGCCCTGCCCCGTGCCCGTGTGTTCGCGCAACAGGCGGGCGGCGCGCACGCACAGGTCGTCTGCAAACGCCACATTGGGCAGGCCGCCCGTCAACGTTATCTGGCCATCGTCGCGGGCGCGAAAAGACAGCGTGTCGGCCAGGTCAATGAGGTGAAAGACGCTTTGCAGCAAATGATAGCCATCGTCCCGCCGTCCGGTGACGTGCAGGAAGAGATTGATTTTGGCCGGCGCGGGACAGTTTTCTAGTGCGTTTGCCATTGGTCAATCAGGATTTGCAGACGGGCATCCGCGCGTGTGGCGGTGAGGCGATAGACGGGGGCGTCGCCCGCCTCTTCCCGATACGCGCCGTATTCCACCTGCCAGCCCGCATCGTCGACAAGCCGCAGCGGACGCCCCTGCGCATCGCGCGCCTCCACCCGCGCGCCTGCGCACGCCACTGCCTGCACCCAGCAGGCGAGCGCCTCGACCGTCACGGGAATTTCCCCCAACAGATGCGGCAGCAAGGTTTGCAGATCCGGTTCGTACAAGGTTTCGCCGCTGGCATCCCGATACACCGCTTGCTGCGCATCGGCGGATACTTGCGCCATCACTTGTCCCAGAGGGGAAAGTACGGTGAATTGTTCGCGCTCCGGCGCGTGTTCCCACGTAAAGCGCCCGGCGGCCTTGTGCACGCCGTCGCTGCCCGACAGCCGACCGGCAAGCGAAAAAGCCGATGCTTGCGGGCGGACGGCCACGGCAGCGTCCCCGCCCGCTTCACCCGACGGCAGGCTTTGACAGCCCGCGAGCAGCGCCGCGCAGCCGCCAAGAACACACAACGAAAAACGCGCGGCGCGCCTCACGGCGTCAGCAGCCGGTGCATGGTGGCGCGCAGCACACCGTTATCCGGATTCGCTTCCAGCGAGGAATACCATAGCTTTTTGGCTTCTTCGCGCCGCCCCTGCACCCAAAGCACTTCGCCCAGATGGGCGGCGATTTCCGCATCCGGTTCGCGCGCAAAGGCCAGTTGCAGATAGTGCTCTGCCTCGCGCAAATTGCCCTGGCGGAAGCGCACCCAGCCCAGACTGTCGAGAATGTGCGCACTGTCTGGTTCCAGCGCATTCGCCCGCTCAATCAGTTCGGCAGCTTCTTCCAGCCGCACGTTGCGGTTTGCCAGCGAATAGCCCAGCAGGTTGCAGGCGTGCGGATGGTCCGGCTCCAGTTCCAGTATCCGGCGGATGTGCGCTTCCATCTGCTCGTAGCGTTGCAGGTTTTCTTCCAGCATCCCGGCTTCGTAGAGCAGTTCGATGTCGTCGGGCGTCTCGGCAAGCGAATCGTCCAGCAGCAAGAGCGCGTCAGCGTATTTGTGCGCAGCGCGCAAAATGCCCACTTCAACGAGCAGGGCGCGACGGCGCTGTTCATCATCTTCTACTTCCAGCTTGTGCAGGTGCTCGCGCGCCAAGGCCACCTTGCCTTGCTGCCCCATCACCACGGCGATGCGCAACTGCGCATCAAAATAGCCCAGACCCGGTTTGACCTGCATGTAAGCGCGCCGGGCATCTTCCAGCCGGTTTTGCCGCTCGGCAACACCGCCTTGCGCAAACCAGATGGCGTTTTCTTCTTCCGGATGCATCCGCAGCGCCTCATCCAGTTGCTGACGGGCTTCCGGCAGACGGTTGGTGCGCGCCAGCAAGTCCGCCAGCGATATGCGCACCTGCACGTTGTCAGGCAAAAGCCGCGAAAGCGAACGAAACTCGTCCTCGGCCTCTTTCAGACGACCGGCCATCGACAACAGATGCGCATACACCGCCCGCGTGCCGAGCTGATCGGGATGCTCCGTCAAGGTGGATTTCAGCAGCGCCAGCGCGCCCGGCAAATCGCCCAGCTTGGCGAGATATTCCGCTTTCAGCATCACCGCCGGTTCCCACTGCGGACGCAATTGCAGGGCGCGGTCGATTTCCCGGTTCGCCTCACTGGTCAGCCCCAGATTTTCCGCCGCCTGCGCCCGCGCCACGTAAGAAGCGGGTTCGTTCGCATACGGCGCGGTCAGCCGCTCGATGAGCGTGCGCACCTGGGTTTTGTCGCGCACGCCTGCGAAAGCGGCATTCAGCCCCAGCAGGTTGGCTTCCAGCCGCTGCGAATTGTTGGCCAGAATGCGGGCGATTTCAAACTGCACCTGGCTCAACTGCTGGTCACCGCCCATCTGCACGCTTTCGAGCAACATGCGCGCATCATCCGATTGCGGGTCCAGCCGCAGCCAAAGCTGGGCGACACTGGCGGTCGCCCGCAAATCCCGCGAGGCAAGCGCCATTTGCGCCGCACGGCGGATTACGCGCAGATCGCGCGTCTCGCTCGAAGCCTGCAAATACGCCTGTGTGGCCACGCCCATTTCCCCGCGCGCACCGGCAATTTCGCCCAGCAACAGCAGATAGAGCACATCCGGACGCAGCGACTCAGGCGCTGCCTTGATTTCCGCCGCGTCGGCTGCCCACGAAAACGACGGGCAGGCCACGCCTGCGCAAAGCGCCAGCGAAAACAGCAGACCACGAGGAGACAAAACACGCATAAACTGCACCCGCGCCAAAACCGGAAATCGCGCCGCCGCCCGCCATCCTGCCGCCGTCGACGCAAAGCAGTGCAGCATAACGCTTTTCGCCCTCTCACACTTAGTTTCTGGCGTACATTTGCCGCATTTTTCGCATTTTCGCCACACTCCCGCCATGCCCGAACTGCCCGAAGTCGAAACCACCCGCCGCGCCCTTTTGCCGCACGCCGTCGGCCAGCGCATTGCCGCCGTTGCCGTGCGCACGCCGCGCCTGCGTCAGCCCCTCGACGCGCGCCTGCCCGAAATCCTGCGCGACCACACCTTGCACGACATTGAACGGCGCGCGAAATACCTGCTGTTTCGCTTCGCGCACGGCACGCTCATCGTGCATCTGGGCATGTCCGGCAGTCTGCGCATCGTGCCCGCCGCGCAAGCCCCCGTCGCCCACGAACACGACGGGCAGGCCACGCCTGCGCAAAGCGCCAGCGAAAACAGCAGACCACGAGGAGAC
>JAFSWK010000227.1 GCA_017444505.1 Rhodocyclaceae bacterium
CCGTCGAAGTACTGGTACGCACCGTCCACGAACACAGCCGAGAAGCGCGGGCGTAACACATGAAAAACCCTTTCTGCTGCTCGCCCTGCTGTTTTTTGTGCGCGCGGCGTTTCCGTGCGCGCGACGCAGGTAGGGGCTTGATTTATCAAGCCCAAAACGGTTGAGAACATGCCGACGCCCATAACAGTTCGCGCCAGATGCGCCGCAGGCGCGTAACAGGCGGCAGGGATGCAACAACCGTCGCGGGCGCGATGAATTGTGCAGTGCCATAACCGTATGTATCGGGCAGGGACAAAAAATTTTTTGCCCTGACGCTCATTGCCCACGCGCAAGCGACGACGTGGAAGGTCTTTTTCCAGCGCCTGTCAACCGAAAAATTTTCGTCTTCGGGGTTGACTTATACACAGAAGCAGGAATTGCCCCGCGAGCGCAAACGCGCCTTTGCAAAGACCGCCTCGGCACCTTAAGTAACTTCGCAAGTAATTGAAAAACAAAGAATAAAAGTTCTTGATGCAAAATCGGGAGAAGCGTTGAAAAGGCTTTGCTCACGGGCATTTAGACTGCTTATCAATGAATTTTCCACAAACTTATCCACAGATTCTGTGGAGAACTCAAAAGCCCATTTCCGGCTGCCCAGTTGGTAGCGGTTCCGTGAAAAACCTTCACCTTTGTTGCACAATGCAATGAAAAATCGGGAAATATCACCTTTCCGCCATGACTTTCGCCCGTCTTGCCATCGCCGTCTCTCTGCCGCAATTATTTGATTACAAGGCAGAAAACATCACCGCCGCCGACCTTGGCCGCTGTCTCACGGTGCCCTTCGCAAACGGCACCAAAACCGGCGTCATCCTCGCCCTGCCGCAAGACAGCGAATTCCCCCCCGAACGTCTCAAAACCATCGCCCACATCGACCGCAGCCTGCCCGTGCTGGACGAGCACTGGCGCGCCCTCTTTGCCTTCGTCTGCCGCTATTACCACGCCCCGCCGGGCGATGTGCTCACTCTGGCGCTGCCCGCCGGCGTGCGCGATGCCTCCGCCGCCGCCCACAAAAACCCCGACCCCTGGCTGGAACTCACCGAAGCCGGGCGCGCCGCCAGCCGCGAAAGCGCCCGTCCCAGCCGTGCCCGCGCCCTGCTGGAACGCCTGCTTGCGCACCCCCTGCCCGCGCGCAAAAGCGCCTTACGTACCCTGCCCGAAGGTGCCGCACTGGGTGAACTGCTACGCCGTGGCTGGCTGGCGGCTGCTGCCGCGCCCGCCCCGCTCAGTCAGCTTGGCGAGCAACCCACGCTCACCGACGAACAGCGCAGCGTGTTAACAAGCATCTGCGACGCGCTCGCCGCCGCCCGTTTCGCCCCCTTTCTGCTCCACGGCATCACCGGCAGCGGCAAAACCGAAATCTACCTGCGTGCCATCGAGCGCACCCTCGCCGCCGCCCGACAAGCCCTGTTGCTGGTGCCCGAAATCGGCCTCACCCCGCAGCTCTCGCAGCGCGTTGCCGACCGCTTCCCCGCCGCCCGCATCGTCAGCCTGCATTCCGGCCTCAGCCCGGCGGAGCGCGCCCGCAACTTCCTCGCCGCCTGGCAAGGGCACGCCGACATCATCCTCGGCACCCGTCTGGCCATCTTCACGCCGCTGCCCCGTCTCGGCCTGATACTGGTCGACGAAGAGCACGACGCCTCTTATAAACAACAGGAAACCGTCCGCTACCACGCGCGCGACCTTGCCATCTGGCGCGCCCGCAACGAAGCCATCCCCATCGTCCTCGGCTCCGCCACCCCCTCGCTGGAAAGCTGGCAGCAAAGCGAAGCGGGGCGCTATCAACGTCTCACCCTCGCCCACCGCGCCCACCGCGCCGCCCGCCTGCCCGCCGTGCGCCTGCTCAACATCCGCCGCCAGTCGCTTGTTGAAGGATGCAGCCCCGAACTGCTCGCCGCCGTGGAACAACGCCTTGCCCGCAAAGAGCAAAGCCTGATTTTTCTCAACCGTCGCGGCTACGCCCCCGTGCTCACCTGTCCCGCCTGCGGCTGGGTCAGCCAATGCCCCAATTGCAGCGCCAACCGCGTCCTGCACCTGGCCGAGCGCCGCCTCTGCTGCCACCACTGCGGGCTGGCTGTGCCTGTGGAACGCGCCTGTCCCGACTGTGGCAATCAAGACCTGAAACCCCTCGGGCGCGGCACGCAGCGCATCGAAGCCGCCCTTGCCGACCGTTTCCCCGCCGCCCGCATCCTGCGCATCGACCGCGACAGCGCCCGCACCCGCCGCGCCGGTGAAGAACTTCTCGCCCGCGTCGCCAGCGGCGAGGCCGACATTCTCATCGGCACGCAAATGCTCGCCAAAGGGCACGACTTCCCCCGTCTCACCCTCGTCGGCATTCTTGGTGCCGACGCCACCCTGCACGCCGCCGATTTTCGCGCCCCCGAGCGTCTTTTTCAGCAACTCATGCAAGTCGGCGGACGTGCCGGACGTGCCGAAGCGCCCGGCGAAGTCCTCATACAAACCGCCTGGCCTGAACACCCCCTCTACCGCCACCTTCTGCACCACGACTACCCCGCCTTTGCCGCCGCCGCGCTGGCGGAGCGCCGCGCCGCCGTCCTGCCGCCTTTTGGCGCGCTCGCCCTGCTCTACGCCGACGCCCCCGAGCTGGCCGCCGTCACCGCCTTTCTGCAAAAAGCCCGCGAACTCGCGCAAACTGCCGCCGCCGAATTCTCCCCCGGCCAGATTACCCTGCACGGCATTGTCGCCCTGCGACTGGCGCGTCTTGCCGGACGCGAACGCGCCCAATTCCTCCTCGAATCCCCCGCCCGCGCCCCGCTGCAAACTTTCCTTGCCCGCTGGCTCCCCCACATCCACCGCCTGCGCCTGCCCGCCCGGCTACGCTGGCATATTGACGTCGACCCGCAGGAAATCTGAGCGCCCCCGCGTGAGCTTGTGGGCGGTCTATCAAGCCGCCTCCTGCATATCGAAATTCACATGCAGCGCCTCGTATGGGAAAAGCAGTTTCCCGTCCTCCATCTAACCGACGGCGCGCCATAACCAAACCGGCACGGATGCGCGAGACGGGAAACAATGGTGACGGCATAACCCGTAGGGGCGAAAAATTTTTTGCCCCGAAACGGTTGTAAACGCACCACCGCCCATAACATGCCACGCCGCACCCGCCGCGTGCACGTAACGGGCGGCAGTGATGCGGGAGGCGTCGCGGGGCGAATGATTATTCGCCCCTACGAATCGCGCGCACGGAAATGCCGCGCGCGCAAAAAACCGCCGTTTGCGCCATGACCAAACCGGCACGGATGCGGGGAAAACAATGGTGATGCCATACC
>JAFSWK010000228.1 GCA_017444505.1 Rhodocyclaceae bacterium
CGTCTGCCAGTTTGTCGGGAATCAGCATCCAGACGGCCATGCCGAGAAAGCTGGCGGCCAGCAGCCAGCGCGTTGCCTGCGGCCCCAATAGATGCGCGATTTCACCGCCCACAGCGGCGGCGCACAGATGGTTTGCCAGCGTGGCGACGAGAATGCCCAGCGTGATTTGCCAGGGCTTGCGAAAACGCGCCGCCAGCAGCAGCGCCAGCAACTGCGTCTTGTCGCCCATTTCGGCCAGCGCAACGGGCAAGGTGGTGCCGAGCAGAATTTCCAGCATGGGCGAAGGATACAGCAAGTGCATTGACAACCAGTTTTCTATTTGGGAAACTGGTTGTCACTTTCTTCTGAGGAGCACTCCATGCCTGAACCCACACCAACGCCCGCACCTGCCGAGGCCATTTCCGCGCTCTCCGTGCAAATTTTCCAGCTTCGCAGCCAGCTTCTGGCGTGGGGCGACCACTTTGTCGCCCCCGAAGGGCTGACAAGTGCGCGCTGGCAGATGTTGGGCGCCATCGCGCTGGCGGGCACGCCGCAGACGGCGCCGCAGATTGCCGCGCGCATGGGCACCACGCGCCAGGGGGCGCAAAAGCAAATCAACCTGCTGCTGGAAGGCGGCCTGCTGGCGGCGCAGGACAACGCGGCACACGCGCGCTCGCCGCTCTACAGCCTGACCCCGCAGGGCGCCGCCGTGTATGAAAGCGTCAGCCGCCGCTGGCAGGCGCAGGCCGCCGCCTGGGGCGCGGGGCTGGAGGCGCGCGATTTGGCCGCCGCCGCGCGTGTGCTCTCCCATTTGGCTGCCGAAATCGCGGCGCAGGAGGCGTGAGCCATGCCCCGCGAAACCATCAAACGCATTCACGGCGCTGCCGCTTTTATTGCCCTGACGTGCATTGCCACATTCTGGCTTTCCACGGTGATTTCAGAACTGTTTTTGTCGCACAGCGCCGTGGCGACGGTGAAACTGGCGATTCTGTATGCCTTTGCGCTGCTCGTGCCCGCCATTATGGCCACGGGTATGACGGGCATGAAACTGGGCGGCAAGAGCAGTCACCCGCTGATTGCTGCCAAGCGCAAACGTATGCCCGTCATCGCAGCCAACGGCGTGCTGATTCTGATTCCCTGCGCCATATTTTTGAGCCAGCGCGCCAGCGCGGGCACATTTGACGGCGTGTTTTACGCGGTGCAGGCGCTGGAGCTGCTGGCGGGCGCCGTGAATATCACGCTCATGGCCTTGAGCATTCGTGACGCCAGAAATCTCAAGCGCAAGAGCAAGGAGTGAAAAACGCCTCGCACCGCTTTGTGTCGGCAATGGACACAGCGGGCGGTTTATTCTTCCACGCCGCTTTCCTGTTTGCGGCGCAGCAGGGTGGCGGTGTGTTCGTCCAGTTGTTTTTGCTCGGCGCGCAGCTCGCGGCGGTTTTCGCGCTGGATGTGTTGGCCTTCCAGCGTGGTGTAGGCTTTCAGGCGGTTGCGGTGGCCGACCCATTCCTGCTTGCCGGCGGCGGTGTTCTGGCGGGCGCGCGCCAGCACGTCTTGCTGCACGGCGATGGCTTCATCAATGCGGGCGATGAAAGCGGAATAGTTGCGCCACATGTCCGGCGAAATGCCGTCCAGCGCGGCCTGCTCGAAACGCTGGAAATAGTCTTGCCGATATTCTTCCAGCAGTTGCAGTTTCTGGCTGTGTTCGGTTTCCTTGGCGACCAGTTCGCCCAGCGTTTTGGCGGCGTCGTCCAGACGGGTCTGGGTGAGGTCTAGCAAGGGTTTGAGCGGGAAAGGGCGGGACATGTGCGAAAGCTGGTGAGGGGAAAACGGGGAAAAGTGTAGCAGCTTGCGC
>JAFSWK010000229.1 GCA_017444505.1 Rhodocyclaceae bacterium
GAAACAGCCAATGCCGGCTTCCAGCGCGGCCAGTATTTCCGCCTCGCTTTTGGCGACACCGGAAAAGACGGTTTTGGCAGCATCGCCTCCGGCAGCCAGCACGCGCGCCAGTTCGCCGCCGGAAACAATGTCAAAACCAATGCCCCGACGGGCAAACAGCGAGAGAATCGCCAGATTGCTGTTGGCCTTCACCGCGTAATGCACGCGGCAGGCGCGCGCGCTGGTGGCCTGTTGCCAGGCGGCGAGCGCGGCTTCGATGGCGGCGCGGGAATAGACGTACAGCGGCGTGCCGTATTCGGCGGCCAACGCAGCCAGCGGCACGCCTTCCAGTTGCAGGCCGTGCGCGGCGCGGGTCAGACAGGGGGTGGCGAGGTCAAGAAAGGGCGAGTTCATGGGGCGGTGGTTTGTTCAGGCGCGTCAGTTTGTTCAGGCGCGGACAGCGCAGGTTCTTCGTCGGTTTGCGCAGCTTCTTCGGCGGACTGCGCAGGTTCTTTGACGGACAGCGCGGGTTCTTTGGCTGTCTGCGCGGGTTCTTTGGGCAGATACAGCGAGCCTTTGATGCCGCAGCCGGAGACGGCAAGGCAAGAGACACAGCAAAACGCAAGCAGCAAGGGACGCATGGCGAAAATCCGTGTGGGGAAAAAACAGGCGATGCTAACAGAGCTTGCCGCCGTGCGGCACGGGCGGTGTGCGGCGTGCACAAATTCGGTCACAAACTGATGCGCGCGCGGACGGGGTGTTGTGCGCTTTTTGTGCGGATAATGCCGCGCCGTGCGCAGTCGTGTTACATGTGTACGATTCGTTCCCCCTGATTTTTTCGGAGAGCAATGCGATGAAAAAGAATTTGCTGAGTCTGGCCGTGGCCGGTGTGATGTTGTGTGTGTCGCCGATGGTGCCGCTGGCCCAGGCGCAAGAGGATGCGCCTTCGCTGGTTGCCGGTGCGCTGCCGGATTTTTCTGCGCTGGTGCAGGAAGTGGGCGCTGCGGTGGTCAATATCAGCGTCGTGAAAAAACTCCCGACCGGCATGGCGATGCCGGGCTTTCCGGGCATGTCGCCGGACGACCCGTTCTATGACCTGATGCGCCGCTTTGGTTTCCCGGTGCCCGGCCATCCGGGTTTCCCCGGCGGCGGCGCGCCGCAGATTTCGCAAGGCATCGGTTCGGGCTTCATCATCAGCGCCGACGGCTATGTGCTGACCAATGCGCATGTGGTGGGCGGCGCGCCGGGCGCGGATACGGAAGTGACCGTGACGCTCAACGACAAGCGCGAGATGAAGGCCAAAATCGTCGGCGTCGATGAGCGCACCGACGTTGCCGTGTTGAAAGTCGACGGCAAGAATTTGCCCGTGGTGCGCATGGGCGACCCGGAAAAGGTGCGCGTCGGGCAGTGGGTGGTGGCCGTCGGCTCGCCGTTTGGCTTTGAAAACACCGTGACGGCGGGGATTGTTTCGGCCAAGGCGCGCCGCCTGCCGTCCGAAACCTACGTGCCCTTCATCCAGACGGATGTCGCCATCAACCCGGGCAATTCGGGCGGCCCCTTGTTCAACCTCGCCGGTGAAGTGATTGGCATCAACTCGCAGATTTATTCGCGCTCGGGCGGTTTCATGGGCATTTCGTTTGCCATTCCGATTGACGTGGCGCTGAAAGTGGAACGTCAGTTGGTGGAGCACGGTAGCGTGCAGCGCGGCAAGCTGGGCATCACCATCCAGTCGGTGACGCAGGAACTGGCGCAAAACTTCGGCCTCAAACAGCCCACGGGCGCGCTGGTGGCCAATGTTGAGCCGGGCAGCGCGGCGGAACGCGCGGGAATGCAGGCGGGCGACGTGGTGCTGGATGTGGATGGTGAAACGGTCAACGATTCGGGCGATTTGCCGCGCATCATCGGCGAGAAAACGCCGGGCGCCAAAGTGCGCGTGAAAGTGTGGCGCAATGGCGCGGAAAAAACCGTGGATGCGACACTTGACCAGATGCAATCGTCGTCCAGCCCGTCTGTGGCGAAAGGCCAGAACGACGGCGGCAGCGACAAGCTGGGCGTGAGTGTGCGTGCGCTCACCGAAAACGAAGCCCGCCGCCTGAACCTCAAGCCCGGCCAGGGCGTGCTGGTGCAGTCTGCTGACGGTGCCGCCGCGCGTGCCGGCATTCGCAGCGGCGACGTGCTGTTGGCGGTCAATAACCAGCCGGTCGATAGCGTGGCGACGCTGCGCCGTCTGGTCGACGCCGCCGGCAAGCAGTTTGCGCTGCTGGTGCAGCGCGGCGAGGAAGGGCGCATTTTCGTCGCCGTGAAGCTGAACTGAGCGCACACCGCGAACAAGCCCGGCGAAGCTGCCGGGCTTTTTCTTTCCCTTGCCTGAGTTTGCAAACCATGTCGCGCATTGTGTTTCTTGACCCCGAATCCTTGTCGGCGCGCAATTTGCCCGTGCCGCAGCGCCCGCGCACTGCCGAGGCGCTCGCGCCGCTCAACCTCGCTGCGCCGCCGGTGTGCAATGACGATTTGCGCGGCTATCGCGCGCTGTACCAGCTTGACCGGCTGGACGCGGATTTTCGCCAAGGGTTCGTGCCGGTGGATGGGCGCCGCATTCATGTGCAAGTTTTCCTGCAACCGCCCGGGCGGGTGCCGAACGGTACGCTCTGGCTGCTGCATGGTTTCATGGAACACGCCGGACTGGGGCAGCCGCTGATTGCGGAAGTATTGCGCTGCGGTTTTCAGGTGGTGGCTTTCGACTGGCCGGGGCACGGCCTGAGCGACGGGCAGGAAGCGACGATTGCGCATTTTGACGAGTACCAGCGCGTGCTCGACGGCGTGCGCGCCGCCGTGCAGGGCGATGCGCAACTGCCCGCGCCGTGGCTGGGCATCGGGCAAAGTCTGGGCGGCGGCTTGTGGATGCAGCACATTTTGCGCGCGCGGCAAAACGGGATGGTGCCGATGGTCACGCGCGTCTTGCTGGTTTCGCCGCTGGTGCGCGCGGCGGGCGGGCGCTGGTTGTCGCACCCCTGGATGCAGCAATGGCTTGCCCGGCAGGAACGCGCGCTGCCGCGTTTGTCCCGGCGCACCAACCGCAATCCGGCCTATCAGCGCTATTTCTACAAACTTGACCCGCTGCGCACGCGCACCTTTGGCACGCGCTGGGTGCTGGCGATGACACAATGGACGGCGGAAATGGAGACGCTGCCCGCGTGCGATTTCCCCGTCTGGCTGGCGCAGGGCGCGCGCGACCCGATTGTCGACTGGCGCTATAACCAGACCTACATTCACCGCCAGTTTCGCGTCATGGCGCACCAGCTTCTGCCCCACGCTGGACACCAGTTAATCAACGAACGCGAAGACTTCCGCGCCGCCTTCACCGAGATGATTCCCGCCTTTCTGCGCGACGAAAAACGCCCGACGGACAAAGGGGCGTAAAACTGAAATGAGGTGTGGCATGGAAATCCGCTATCCCGCAACGATTGAGCATCAGGAAGAGGGCGGTTTTTTGGTGCAGTTTGTGGATTTTGACAACATTTTCACGCAAGGCGAGACGCTGGAAGAGGCGCAGTTCAACGCCGCCGAAGTGCTCTCAGTGATGCTCGAAGTGATGCTTGAAGATGGGCAGAAAATTGTGCCGCCCAGCCAGAACGTTGCGGGCGCGCACTACATCGCGCCGGATGCGAAAACGCAAGCGGCGCTGTTGTCGATGAAGTAAGTTCGCGCTACGGTCGTGCGCGTTTTGCATGGCGCGGTGCGTCAGCTTTGGTACCATGCGTCGCATTGTCTGCATTGACCTGCAAGGAGTCCTGTCATGAGCACTGCTGCCATTTTTGAAAGTCTCAGCGAAAAATTCGCCGAGCTGGCCGCCAACAATCCCGTGGCGGAGCTGGAAAAGAACGCGAAATCCATGCTCGCCGGCGCCTTTGACCATCTGGACCTGGTGCAACGCGAAGAGCACGAAGTGCTGCGCGATGTGCTCGAACGCGCCTTGATGCGCATTGAGGCGCTGGAAAACCGCGTGGCGCAACTGGAAGGCGGCAAAAGCACGCTTCCGCCAATCTGACCAGCCGCGCATTCGCACGGAATACAAAGAGAGAACACATGTCGCTGGCGCTGGTGCATAGTCGGGCCATCGACGGGCTGGCCGCGCCGCCCGTGGCGGTGGAAGTGCACATTTCCACCGGCCTGCCGCGCGTGCATCTGGTGGGGCTTCCCGAAGCCGAAGTGCGCGAAGCGCGCGAGCGTGTGCGCGCTGCCATCCAGACGGCGAATTTTGACTTTCCGCAAGCCGTCCTCACCATCAATCTTGCCCCCGCCGATTTGCCCAAAGAAGGCGGGCGTTTTGATTTGCCCATTGCGCTGGGCATTCTCGCCGCCTCTGGGCAAATTCCCGCCGAGGCGCTGGAAGGGCACGAATTTGTCGGCGAACTCTCACTCACCGGCCAGTTGCGCGCCGTGCGTGGCGCGCTGCCGCTGGCGCTGGCAGTGGCGCGCGCGCAGCGTCCGCTGGTGCTGCCGCAGGCCAACGCGCAGGAAGCCGCGCTGGCGCTGGAAGCGACCATTTTGCCCGCCGATAGTCTGTTGGCGGTGTGCGCGCATCTGACGGGCAGCGCGCCGCTTGCGCCGTGCCCGTGCGCGCGTCCGCAGCAAACGCAGCAGTATCCGGATTTGGCCGACGTAAAAGGTCAGACGGTGGCGCGCCGCGCGCTGGAAATCGCCGCCGCCGGGCGCCATTCGCTGCTGCTCTTCGGGCCGCCGGGGTCTGGCAAATCCATGCTGGCGCAGCGTCTGCCCGGTCTGCTGCCGCCGATGACCGAAGCCGAGGCGTTGCAAAGCGCCGCCGTGCTCTCGCTGGACGGCAGTTTTGATGCGCGCCGTTGGGCGTGTCGCCCGTTTCGCGCCCCGCACCACTCGGCCTCCGTGCCTGCGCTGGTCGGCGGCGGAGCCACGCCGCGTCCCGGCGAAATCAGTCTGGCGCATCAAGGCGTGCTGTTTCTGGACGAACTGCCGGAATTTGACCGCCGCGTGCTCGAAGCCCTGCGCGAGCCGCTGGAAAACGGCCAGATTACCGTCTCGCGCGCGCAAGGGCGCAATGAATTTCCCGCCCGTTTTCAACTGGTCGCGGCGATGAACCCGTGCCCGTGCGGGTATGCGGGCGCGCCGGGCAACCGCTGCCGGTGCAGCGCCGAGCAGGTGCGCCGTTACCGTGGCCGCATCTCCGGCCCCTTGCTTGACCGCATTGATTTGCTGGTGGAAGTGCCCGCCGTGCCGCACGCGGAACTGGCGCGGCGGCGCGCGGGCGAAGCCAGCGAAACCGTCGCTGCGCGCGTGGCAGCCGCCTGGCAGCGACAAGCTGCGCGCCAAGGCGCGCGCCCCAACAGCGCGCTGGAAGTGGCCGAAGTCGAACAATTCTGCCGCACCGACGCTGCCGCCAGCGCCCTGATGGTGCAGGCGGGCGAGCGTTTGCAGCTTTCCGCGCGCGGCTTTCACCGCGTGCTGCGCGTCGCCCGCACGATTGCCGACTTGGCGGGCGAAGAAATGATTGGCACGGCGCATCTGGCCGAGGCCATTCAATACCGGCGGGAATTGACCGGCTAGACGCGGAAAAATGCAGCAAAACGGGCTAACTTATTGCGCTGCAACAAAATCGAAGTGTAACAAAACTTGTGAATCTTGTGCCCAAAAGCGTGGGAGCGGGCACAGATGGGGTATGATTCCGATGCTAAGGGGGATACCGAACCTGTATCGTCATGGAAAACGTTTTCAGTGCTTGCGCGCAAGGCGCCGATACCAGCGAAACCGTGCGCGCCATGTTGGCGGGCTTGCCCAAAGAGGCAGCAGATGCGCGGCTGGTGTTTATCTTTTACGATGATTCGCACGACCCGCACGTAATCTACGCTGCCTTGCGCAAGCATTTTCCGCGTGCGCGCCTGGTGGGGGGGACGTCGGCGCGCGGCGTGTTTTCGGAAAAGGGCATGGCGGGCGATCATTCCATGGGCGTGCTGGTGCTGTGTGACAAGCATGGCGAATATGGTGTTGCTGCCGCCGAGCAGGGCGATGACCCGGAGGCGACTGCCGCCCGTCTGTTGCAGGAAGCGCTGGTCGATGCCGGTGCGCAGGGGCAGTTGCCCGCGCTGGTGTGGGTGTTTCTGCCTACGGGGACGGAAGAATATGCGCTGCGTGGCTTGCGCAGCGTGGTCGGCGACCGCTGTCCGATTATGGGCGGCACGGTGGCCGGCAACCGCTTTTTGTCCGGCCCGAAGTTCAGCCAGATAGCCACCTCGGGCGTGTTTGAAAGCGGCATCGTGGTGTGTGCCCTGTTGCCTTCTTCGCCGATGGGCATTTCGCTGCAAACGGGCTATGTGCCGCTGGGGCCTTCCGGGGTGGTCACCGCTGTGGGCGGGCGCGATGGCGAACGGCTGACCGAGCCGGGCGCGATTGGCCGCGAGTTGCTTGAAATTGATGGCGCGCCCGCGTTTGAGACGTATTGCGCCTGGCTGGGCGAGGATGATATTCCGGCGCCCGATGATGAGCGCGGCTTGCTGCAAAACGGGGTGCTGTGGCCGCTGGCTTCCATCCCGGTGGAAACCGATTTGCACCAGCACTTGCCGATTGTGCCGTTTGGTTTGACCCAGAACGGCGGCATTCGCGTGCGCCGCGCCGCAGTGGTGGGCGAGCGCGTCTATGCCATGGAAGGCGACCCGGTGCAGCTGGCGCCGCGTGGCGGGCGTGCCGCCTACGAGGCGTGGATGAATTTGTACCCGAATTGCGATGCCATGACGGGCGCGTTGGTGGTTCATTGCGCCGCCGCCCGCATTGCGCTGGCCGAGCATGTCAAGGACATGCCGTATTACATCGCCTCGGCGCTGGACGGGCGTCCCTTCTTGGGCTGTTTCAGCTTTGGCGAGCAAGGCGAAGTGGGCGGGCGCAACGTGCACGGCAATCTGATGATTTCCGTGCTGGTATTTTCTTCCACCAACGACCGCGACTGAGATGAAGGATTCGGTAGAAATTCTCCGCGAAGTCGATTTGCTCAGCACGGAGGCGCTGCGCGAGGCGCTCTATTCCATGCACTACCAGCAAAAGTCGCTGTCGTCGGTGGGCAACCAGTTGCAGTTGCTGCTCGATGCCGTCTCGTCGTTGCTGGACGTGGGGGCGAGCGATTCGCCGTTTTTGCGGGCTTTTTCCGTGTTGCATCGCGGTCTGGAGTTTTCGCACGCGATGATGCTGGTGGTCGAACACGCGCCGGGCACCAGTGCGGAAAACCTTCGCTGCATTGAGGCCGAGCGCAAGGCGCTGCTGGATACGCGCTGGCCAATCCATCGTCTGTTCAACAAAGTGCTGACCGGCCATGCGGTCTGTACGCTCAATGGCCGCAGCTTTGAGGAATGGAAAATTGCCGTGACATACGGCATGTCGCGTGAGGATTCGGCGCTGCTGGTGCCGGTCAATACGCTTTCGACGCGCGGCGTGCTGATGCTGGTGATTGATGGCGGTTCCGAAGCCAGCTTCAAGGCCAGCCATGTTGTGCTGGCGCGCCGTTATGGGCTGCTGCTGTCTAACGCGCTGGTAGTGTATGAAGCGGCGCAAAGCGTGGAAGAAAGCCAGCGCCTGCGCGAGCTGACCGAGCAGCTGCGCAGCAGCGTGATGAGTGCCCGCAAGAATGCCGACCTGATTAACGAAATTGTGCGGCGGCTGCCGGTGGGCGTATCCGTGCAGGATAGCGAAGGGCGGGTGCAGCTTATCAACAACGTAGCCGCCCGGCTCTATCCCAACCGTTCGGCAGAAAGCCTGATGGGGCACTATCCGCCCGGCTTTATGAAGCATGAGTTTCAGAATCTGCTGCACTCGGGCGTGCAGACGCAGGAATCCGAGGCGGTCATTGACGGCAGGCTCCATTATTTGCAGGTCACTTCCGCGCCGGTGAGCATTTTTGATGAAACGCTGTTGCTCAACACCGTGCAGGATGTCACCGAATACCGCTCTTTCGAGGAACAGCTGCGCCGCAACACCTTCCACGACCAGCTCACCGGTTTGCCCAACCGCGCGCTGGCAAAAGAAATCGTTGACCGCCGCGTGCAGGCGAGCACCACCAGCGGGCATCCGTTTGCCTTTGCCGTGCTCAATCTGGATGGCTTCAAGCAGATTAACGATTACTACAACCACACGGTGGGCGACAACGTGCTGAAGTTCGTCGCCAGCATCGTGCAGGGCACGCTGACGCGCGAAAACGATTCGCTGGCGCGCATCAGCGGCGATGAATTCCTGCTTATCCTGGAGCTGGATTCGCCGGACGAGGCGAGCGCGCGGCTGGAAAAAGTGCTGGAAGAAATCCGCCGTCCGGTGTTTTCCGGGGCGCAGAAGATTTTCCTTTCCGCCTCCATTGGTGCGGCGATTTATCCTGTGCATGGGCACGATTACAGCTCGCTGAACCGCGCTGCCGACAGCGCCCTGAACCGTGCGAAGTTTAGCCAGCGCGGCTCGTATTGTTTCTTTGACCCGGCCATTGACGGCATGGACTCGGATCGCATGGTGCTGGAACAGCGCCTGCACTCGGCGGTGCGCGACCGCACGCCGCTGCGCGCCGCCTCTCAGCCGAAAGTGCTGATTGCCCGTGATGGTCACGCCCGCGTGATTGGTTTTGAAGCGCTTGCCCGCTGGGTGGATGATGCCGGGGTGGTGCATTCGCCTGGTGTCTTTATCGAACTGGCCGCCGAGCTGGGGCTGCTCGACGAGATTACCCTGATTATGCTGGAGCGCATCGCCAGCGACCTGCCTTCGCTGCGCAGCGTCTATGGCGACGATATTGGCGTGAGTTTCAACGCCTCGGCGCAGCAGATTGGCAATCCGGTCTTCGTTGAGAAAATGCTGAAAACCATCGAAGATTTGGGCATCGCCCCGTCGCTGATTCTGGAAATTACCGAAGACGTGCTGATTGGTGCGCAGCAGTTCCAGGACCGCGTGCTGCCCAAGCTGCGCTACAGTGGCGTGCGCGTGGCCATTGATGATTTTGGTACGGGCTATTCGTCGCTTTCCGTGCTGACCGACATTACCGCTGACGAACTCAAAATCGACCGCGCCTTTGTCGCCTCGATTCATGACCGTATGCGCAGCCAGAGCGTGCTGAAGGCCATCGACTCGGTGGGGCGCGCGCTGGAAATTGCCATGGTGGCCGAGGGCGTGGAGACCCGGGAAGAACTCGATTACCTGATAAGCAACACGCACATTTCGGTGATTCAGGGCTTTTTCTTTGGTCGTCCGGCGTTTGCCGAACACTGGCTGGCGGATGTGCTGAATCCGCAAGCGGTGCTGACGGCGCAGGGTTGAGCGCCGCACCCGGCAAAGAACACACAAGCAGAGGGGGGAAGAACAGGCCGCTGGTCGCAAGACTGGTGGCCTGTGTTTTTTGTCCCCCCTGCTTCCGCGTGGGCAACAAGTTGCCCACCCTGCCTTGCTTGCTGCCGTCGTCATTGGTGTTTCGCCGCCGCCGTGTGGCGCGCCGTAGGGGCAAAAATTTTTTGCCCCGCGTCGTATCCGCCGCCGCCATTGCGCCTTATTCCGTGCGCCGATTCGCCCTGTAACCGCCCTGGGCAAATGATTATTTGCCCCTACCTGGCGTTTGCGGTGTATTCATCGCGCCCGGTTCTGTGCGCCGGTACCCTACCCATGTGGTGCGCCGGTTTCAGGCAGGAAAAGGGCGAGGAGTTCGTTCAAAAAGGCCTGCCCGCGTGCGCTGGCGCACAGGCGGTCGTCTTCGTCTGCCAGCAGGCCGAGTGCGCGGGCGCGCGCCAGTGGTGCGGCGAGTACGTCGTCGTTCAAACCGGTGCGTTCGGCAAACAGGCTTCGCGGCACGCCGGCGCGCAGGCGCAGTGCGTTCATCAGGAATTCAAACGGTAAATCGGCATCACGAACTGGCGTGCGGCGGCGCAATTCGTGCGGTGCGTTTTGCGCCGTTGCCAGATAGCGCGCCGGATGTTTCGGGCGGGTCTCGCGCACGATGCCGTCGGCGAACGTGAGTTTGCTGTGCGCGCCGGCGCCGATGCCGAGATAGTCGCCAAAGCGCCAGTAGTTGAGGTTGTGGCGGCATTCTTCACCGGCGCGGGCGAAGGCGGAGGTTTCGTAGTGCGTAAAACCGGCTTGTGTCAGATGCGCGGCGAGGGCATCTGCAATGTCGGCGCTCGCATCGTGGTCGGGCAGGGCGGCGGGCGGCTGGTGCGCGAAGGGGGTGTTCGGTTCGATGGTGAGCTGGTAGCAGGAAAGATGCGTGAGGCCTGCGGCCAGCGCGGTGTCCACGTCCGCCAGCGCGCCCGCTACGGTTTGCCCGGGCAGGGCGTGTATCAGGTCGACATTGCAGCGCGGGAAGGTTTGGATGGCGTGCGCCAGCGCCGCGCGCGCTTGTGCGCCGTCGTGAATGCGTCCGATGCGGGCAAGCGCGGCATCGTCAAAACTTTGCACGCCCAGCGAGAGGCGATTGACGCCCGCGCTACGCAAGGCGCAAAAGCGCGCCGCCTCGACCGTGCCGGGGTTGGCTTCCAGGGTGATTTCTGCGTCGGGCGCAAGCCCCAGTTCGCGCTCGGCGGCGTGCAGCAACTGGGCGATGTTTGCGGCGTCAAACAGGCTGGGCGTGCCGCCGCCGAAAAATACCGTCTCAATGCGCCGCCCGCGCAGTTCTTCGGCGGCCAGATGCAGGTCGGCCAGCAGCGCGGCGAGATAGCGCGCTTGTACGTCCTGCGGCAGGTGGGCGTGGTGCAGCGGGTGGGAATTGAAGTCGCAATACGGGCATTTGCGCACGCACCAGGGCAGGTGAACGTAGAGCGCCAGCGGGGGCAACATGCCGTGGCCGCTCAGATGCCGGGCAGGGTGCGCAGCAGACGTTGCACCATGTCGGTGAGCGCCAGCGAGCGGTGACTGAGGGCGTTTTTGACGGCGGGGTCCAGCTCGGCGGCGGTTTGTTGCAGTTCGGGCAGGTAGAACAGCGGGTCGTAACCGAAGCCATTGCTGCCGCACGGCGAGGTGGTGATTTCGCCGTGCCAGCGGCCTTCGGCCAGCACCGGACAGGGGTCGTCCGCGTGGCGCACAAAGGCGAGTACGCAGCAGTAAAAGGCGCGGCGCGATGCGTCCGCAGGGCAGGCGGCCAGCGCGGCCAACAGGTGGGCGTTGTTGTCTGCATCGCTGGCTTCCGCCCCGGCGTAGCGGGCAGAACGCACGCCGGGCGCGCCATCGAGCGCTTCCACGCACAGCCCGGAATCGTCCGCCAGCGCCGGCAGGCCGCTTGCACGCGCCGCGTGCCGCGCCTTGGCCAGCGCGTTTTCGACGAAGCTGGGATGCGGCTCTTCGGCGGCAGGAATATTGAGCGCATCTTGCGGTATGAGTTCCACCCCCAGCGGCGCGAGCAGCGCGGAAAACTCGCGCAGCTTGCCGGGGTTGCCGGTGGCCAGCAGGATGCGTGGCGGCAGGGTGGTGGCGGGCGTATTCATGGCCGGAGCAGGTGGTCTTTTAGCCGTCTGCGTTGATTTTGCAGACGACTTCGGCGAGTTTTGCATCTGCCGTGTCGTTTTCCACCTGACAGGTGCCGGCAGCCTGGTGGCCGCCGCCGCCGTATTGCAGACACAGTTCGCCGACGTTGGTTTTGCTGGAACGGTCCAGAATGGATTTGCCGATGGCAAACACGGTGTTTTGCTGTTTCAGCCCCCACATGACGTGGATGGAGATGTTGCACTGGGGAAACAGGGCGTAGATGAGGAAGCGGTTGGCCGCATAGATGGTTTCTTCGCGGCGCAGGTCCAGCACGACGAGATTGCCGTGCACGGTGGCGCAGCGCTGGATTTGCGCGGTGGATTGTTCGTTGTGCGATTGATACAGCTCGATGCGCTCGCGCACGTCGGGCAGGGCGAGGATTTCGTCGATGCTGTGCGTGCGGCAGCGGTCGATGAGCTGCATCATCAGTTCATAGTTGGAAATGCGAAACTCATGGAAACGCCCCAGCCCGGTGCGCGCGTCCATGAGGAAATTGAGCAGCACCCAGCCGGTGGGGTGCAGGATTTCTTCGCGGCTGAAGTTGGCCGAATCGCCCTTGTCGACGGCTTCCATCATCTCGTCCCAGGCCACAGGGAAGGCTTCGTGTCCGCCGAAATGACGCCAGACGACCCGCGCGGCAGAAGGCGCTTCGGGGTCGATGATGTGGTTGGGCGCGCGCTCGGCGTTGCGCACGGTCTCGCTCAGGTGATGGTCAATCGAAAGATGGCAGCCGGGCACGTAGGGCAGGTTGGTGGTGATGTCGCGCGCGGTGATTTCGATTTTGCCGTCCTGCATGTCCTTGGGGTGGACGAAGAGGATGTCGTCGATGAGGTTGATATGCTTGAGCAGCGCGGCGCAAACGAGGCCGTCAAAATCGCTGCGGGTGACCAGGCGGTACGAGGTGGACATGATGTTGTTCTCCAGTTGAATTGCACGCATTCTACCTGTATGCGTTTGCACCGGCATTGACGGCGGGCAGGGCGATAAAAATGTTGACGCTGGTCAAAAGGAAGTGCACGATTCATAGGAAACTTATTGAAACCATTACCGATAGGAGAAATGTATGGAGCAGTTCGCGGATTTTGTTTCAATGCTCAACGGAATTGTCTGGGGGCCGTACATGCTGGCGCTGCTGGTGGGTACCGGCGTGTGGCTGACGATTCGCCTGGCGGGTTTGCAGTTTCACATGCTGGCCTTCGCGCTGAAGCAAGCCTTCACCCCGCACCCGAAAAAAGAAGACGGTAGCGACCACGAAGGCGATGTGTCGCATTTTGGCTCGCTGATGACGGCGCTCTCTGCCACTATCGGTACCGGTAACATCGCCGGGGTGGCTACCGCCGTTGTCATGGGCGGGCCGGGCGCAGTGTTCTGGATGTGGATTACCGCCATTTTCGGCATGGCAACAAAATACGCCGAAGGGCTGCTGGCGGTGAAATACCGCGTGGTCAACGAGCGCGGCGAAATGAATGGCGGGCCGATGTATTACATCGAACGCGGTCTGAACATGAAATGGCTGGCGGTGGCCTTTGCGCTGTTTGGCGCGCTGGCTTCGTTTGGCATCGGCAGTTCGGTGCAGGCCAACTCGGTGGCCGAAGCGGTGCTGGCCAACTTCCAGATTGACAAGCTCTACACCGGCCTTGTGCTGATGGTACTGACGGCCATCGTGGTGCTTGGCGGCATCCGTTCGATTGCTGCTGCCGCTTCGGCCATTGTGCCGCTGATGGCGGTGGTGTACGTGCTGGGCGGACTGGTTGTGCTCGTGTTGAATTACGACATGGTTATCCCGGCGCTGAGCCTGATTGTGAATGACGCCTTCACCGGCCAGGCCGCCGCGGGCGGTGCGATGGGGCTGGCGGTGCGCTATGGTGTGGCGCGCGGCGTGTTCTCGAACGAAGCCGGTATGGGTTCGGCACCGATTGCCGCCGCCGCTGCGCGTACTGACCACCCCGTGCGTCAGGCGCTGGTTTCCATGACCGGCACTTTCCTGGACACCATCATCGTGTGCTCCATCACTGGGCTGGTGCTGACGATTGGCTTTATCTACGGCAGCAACGCCTTCCCGGTCGATGAAGCGGGCAAAACCATCAGCGGTGCGGCGCTGACTTCGCACTTCTTCAACATGTTGCTGCCCGGCCCCGGCGGCTGGATTGTGGCGTTCGGCCTGATTTTCTTCGCCTATTCCACCATCCTCGGCTGGTGCTATTACGGTGAAAAATGCGTCTCGTACCTCTTTGGCGAGAAGAGCGTGACGGCCTACCGGCTGGTGTACGTCGCCAGCGTACTGGCGGGCACCATCGCCAGCCTGAACCTGGTGTGGGACATCGCCGATACCTTGAACGGCATGATGGCGTTGCCCAACCTGGTGGCGCTGCTGCTGCTGACCAAGGTTGTGGTGGACGAAACCAAGGACTTCGACGCCAAACGCACGCGCGGCGAGTTGCCCTGATTCCACGCTGCGGGCACAACTTCGGCCTGCTGCGCTTACCGGCTCATCCGGTACGCCAGCAGGCCGAGCCATTCGTGCAGCGCCACTTGCCAGCGCAGCAGGCTTTGTGCGAGGGAATATTCGGTCAGCGGTGTGGCTGCGCCGGTGCGAAAATCCACCGGATAGGGCGTGACCTTGCAGCCCACCGCCTCAAATTCCGGCAGCGAACGCGGCATGTGCCAGGCCGAAGTCACCAGCAGCCAGGCTTCGTTTTGACAGCGTTCGCCCAGCAAGCGCGCCACCTGTTGCGCGTTTTCGCGCGTGTTGCGCGAACCGCCTTCGAGCAGCACGCGGTGCATTTCCAGCCCCTGCTGTTCGTAAAAGGCGCGCGCCAGTTCCGCCTCGCTGAAACCGCGCTGCATCAGCCGCCCTTCGCCGCCGGAAAACACCAGTGTCCAGTTGGGATGGCGGCGCATCAAGCCCACCGGCAAGCTCATGCGCTCGGCGGCTTCGCCTAAATCCACCTGATTGTGCACAAAGAACACTTCGGGATAGCGCGTCGCCCCGCCCAGCACGATGACGCCCGCGTATTGCGCCAGCGAATCTTCCGGCGGCGGCGCATAGCGGTTTTCCAGCGGACGCAGCAGCGCATCGGGAATCGCCTGAAAGCCCAACAAACCGACCATCGCCAGCCCCGCCCACAACATGCGCCGCGCAGCGACGGGGCGGCGCGGCAACAGCAGCAAAGCGGCAAACCACCACAGCGCAACCCAGAACATCGGCTGCACGATGGCGGCGAACAGTTTTGAGACGGTGAAGAACATGGCGGCAAGAGAGGCGAAGCGCGCAAAGAAGCAGCGCGCGCATGATGCCTGAAAACGATGTGGCGGTGGGTGGCATTGGCAGGCGATTGTATAATCGCCAACTTTTTTGACGGAGAGAGTGCGCCGTGCTGGTTGCCGCCAACATCACCATGCAGTTCGGGGCCAAGCCCCTGTTTGAAAATGTCAGCGTCAAGTTTGGCGATGGCCTGCGCTATGGCCTGATTGGTGCCAACGGCGCGGGCAAGTCCACCTTCATGAAAATCCTCAGCGGCGTGCTGGAACCGACCGCCAGCAACGTCTCGCATGAGAGCACCGAACGCATGGCCTATCTGCGTCAGGACCAATTCGCCTACGAAGACTGCCGCGTGCTGGACGTGGTAATGATGGGGCACGAAGAAATGTGGGCCTGTATGCAGGAAAAGGATGCCATCTACGCCAACCCCGACGCCAGCGAAGAAGACTACCTGCACGCCGCCGAACTGGAAAGCCGCTTTGCCGAATACGACGGCTACACCGCCGAAGCGCGCGCCGGTGAATTGCTGCTGGGCGTCGGCATTGAAACCGCGCTGCACCAGGGGCTGATGCGCGAAGTTGCCCCCGGCTGGAAACTGCGCGTACTGTTGGCGCAGGCGCTGTTTGCCAATCCGGACATTCTGCTGCTCGATGAACCGACCAACAACCTCGACATCAACACCATCCGCTGGCTCGAAGACGTGCTCAACGAACGCGACAGCACCATGGTCATCATCAGCCACGACCGCCACTTTCTCAACCAGGTCTGCACCCACATGGCCGATCTGGACTACGGCACCATCACGCTCTACCCCGGCAATTACGACGACTACATGGAAGCCTCGTCGATTGCGCGTGCGCGCCAGCAAGCCGCCAACGCCCGCGCCAAAGAAAAGATTGCCGAATTGCAGGAATTCGTGCGCCGCTTCTCCGCCAACAAATCCAAAGCGCGGCAAGCCACCAGCCGCATGAAACTGATTGAAAAACTCAAACCCGAAGACGTCAAACCTTCCAGCCGCCAATACCCGTGGATTCGTTTTGAAATCGACGATAAAGAGCGCCTGCACCGTCTCGCCTGCGAAATTGAAAACCTGCGTTTCGCCTACGACGGCATGGAAAAACCGTTATTCAATGGTTTTTCGCTGGCCATTGAAGCGAATGAAAAAGTCGCCATCATCGGGGAAAACGGCGTCGGCAAATCCACGCTGATGAAACTGCTCGCCGGTGAACTTGCCCCCGCGCACGGCCAGATACGCTGGGCAGAAAAAGCGCGCTACGGCTATTACGCGCAAGACCACGCCGCGCAATTTGCCGGAGAGGAAACGCTCACCGAATGGATAGCCGAATACGCCCGCATCACCGCCGCCGCCACCGGCGAAGACACCGAGACGCTGATTCGCGGCACGCTTGGTCGTCTGCTTTTTTCTGGCGACGAAGTGCGCAAACCCGTGCGCGTCATTTCCGGCGGCGAGCAAGGGCGAATGCTCTTTGGTCAATTGATGCTCTCGCGTCCCAATGTCTTGCTGATGGATGAGCCGACCAACCATCTGGACATGGAATCCATCGAATCGCTCAACACCGCGCTGGACAAATACAACGGCACGCTGATTTTCGTCTCGCACGACCGCGAATTCGTCAGCTCGCTGGCCACCCGCGTGCTAGACATCCGCCAGAACGGGCAAATCATCGACTACCGGGGCAGCTACGAAGAATACCTGGAAAGCCAGTTGGCCGCCCGATAAGGGAGAGGCGATGGAGAAACAGCAGGCGTAGGGTGGGCAACTGTCCCTACGTCGCCGCTCTTTGGGGGTGGCTCCGGCTTCGGCGCGCGAAGCGGTGCTTCGCTTTTTCGCCTCCGTTCCACGTCGCCGCTGCGCGGCTCCGAGACAAAGCGGCGCTTTGTCTCCCACGCGGTGCGGCAAAGGTGGGCAACAAGTTGCCCACCCTGCCTTGCTAAAAGATGGGGCGCTCACGCTCCGCCCTTGCGCTCCATGAGCAGGGCGGCGATGGTGATGGCGGCGGTTTGAGCCAGCACGATGGCGGCGACGGTGCCGGGCCAGCCGTAGTGGGTGTAGGCGTAGCCGCACAGCGCTGCGCCAGTGGCGCCGCCCGTGTAGTAGCTCAGGTAATACAGGCCAGAGGCAAGCGAGCGCCCCGTGGTTACGTGTGTGGCGATAAAGCTGGTGGTCGCCGCTTGCGTGATGAATACGCCGCAGGACAGGATGGTGAGCGCGACCAGGATGACGACGGTATCCGGCACCAGCGTCAGCACAATGCCGCCCACCGAGCAGGAGACCGCCAGCACAATGGTGCGCGCAAAACCCAGACGGTGTATCAGCCAGGAAGAAAGCGGCGTAATCAGTACACCAATAAGATAAATCGTAAAAATGTTGGCCAGCCCAGCGCTGGAAAGCGAAAACGGCGGTTCGGCCAGATGCAGGTTGACGTAGGTAAAACCGCCGACCAGCGAAAACAGTACGCAGGCACCGAGGGCGCAGGCGATGTGCAACTGCGCGTTGTGCAGGTGTTGCCAGAGCGTGCGCAGGGCGCTGCGAAAATGCGGGTTGCCGACAAAATTGCGCGAGGCGGGCAGGGCTTTCCAGAGAAGAAAAGCGCCCGCAAGGTTAATCGCCGCCATGATTTGAAAGGCAGTGCGCCAGTTGGTCAGGGCGCTGAGGTGGCCGACCAGAAAACGCCCCAGAAAACCGCCCAGCACGGTGCCGGCAATGTAGATGGACATGATGCGCGTGGTGTTGCGTCCGCGAAATTCTTCGCCAATATAGGCAATCATCACCACCGTGATGCCCGGAATCGCTAACCCCTGCAAAAAACGGTAGCAGGTGAGTTCGCCAATACTTTGTGCGCCGGCAATGAGCCAGGTGGGCAGGGCGAGGAAAAAAATCGCGCCCACCAGAATGCCCTTGCGCCCGAAGGCATCTGAAATCATGCCCATGAAGGGCGAGGTCAGCGCTACGGCCAGCACGGTGGCGCCTACGGTGGCGCCCGCCGCGACCGGGGTGGCCTGAAAATCCTGCACCAGAATGGGCAGGATGGATTGCACCGAATAGACTTCAATGAACGCGAATACGCCCACCAGCATGGCGGCGCAGAGCAGGGCGAGGGTGAGCGGTTCGTGACCGGCTTCGCCCGAAAGCGCAGGGTCAGACATGGCGCGCGCCCCGCGCTTATTTGCTGTTGCGTTCGCGGTGCGCTTGCGCATCGACCACCGCCAGCGCGGTGATGTTGACCAGACGGCGCACGGTGGCCGAGGGCGTCAGAATGTGCACGGCGGAATTGGCACCGAGCAGAATCGGACCGATGGATGCGCCGTCGTTGTTGGCCTCTTTCATCAGGTTGAGCGAAATGTTGGCGGCGTCAATATTGGGCATGACCAGCAGGTTGGCGCGGCCTTTCAGCGTGGCATCCGGGTTGATGGCGTCGCGGATGCTTTGCGACAGCGCCGCGTCGCTGTGCATTTCGCCGTCGCATTCCAGCTCGGGCGCAGTCTCGCGCAAAATGGCGAGCGCTTCGCGCATTTTGCGCGCCGAGGGCGAATCATGACTGCCGAAATTGGAATGCGACAGCAGCGCGACTTTCGGCTCACTGCCAAAGCGGCGCAATTCATCGGCTGCCATGCGGGCAATTTCGGCGATTTCCTGCGCGTTGGGCGTTTCATTCACGTAGGGGTCGGCAATGGCGAGCATGGTTTTGGGCGTCATCAGCAAGGCCATGGTGGCAAACAGGCGCGCACCGGGCGCCAGTCCGATGACTTCGCGCACCTGCCGCAGGTGATAGCCATACGAGCCGAAGGTGCCGCACACCATCGCATCAGCATCGCCCCGGCGCAGCAGCATGGCGGCAATCAGGGTGGTATCGCGGCGCAGCTTGGCGCGCGCCAGCTCCGGGGTGACGCCCTTGCGGCTCATCAGCGCGCGGTATTCGTTCCATGTTTCGCGGTAACGTTCATCGCGTTCGGTATTGACCAGATCAAAATCCTTGCCGGGCACAAGCCGGATGCCCAGACGCTGGATGCGCCGTTCGATGACTTCCGGACGCCCGACCAGAATCGGGCGCGCCAGCTCTTCGTCGATGACGGCGCGCGCCGCGTGCAGCACGCGATCATCCTCGCCTTCGGCAAAGATGACGCGCTTGTGTTCCGGGGCAATGCGTTTGGCGGCGTTGAACACCGGCTTCATGATGATGCCGGAGTGGTTGACGAAATGGGAAAGCTGCTCGGTATAGGCGGCGAAATCCTTGATGGGGCGCGTGGCCACGCCCGAATCCATCGCCGCTTTGGCCACCGCCGGGGCGATGCGCACAATCAGGCGCGGGTCAAAGGGTTTGGGGATGATGTATTCGGGGCCGAAGGAAAGGTCCGCGCCGCGATAGGCGGAGGCGACTTCGTCGTTTTGCCCGGCGCGGGCCAGGTCGGCAATGGCGGTGACGCAGGCCAGCTTCATTTCCTCGGTGATGGTGGTCGCGCCCACATCCAGCGCGCCACGGAAAATGAAGGGGAAGCACAGCACGTTGTTGACCTGGTTGGGGTAGTCCGAACGTCCGGTGGCGACGATGCAATCAGGACGGGCGCGTTTGGCGTCTTCGGGGCGGATTTCCGGGTTCGGGTTGGCAAGCGCGAAAATCAGCGGGCGCGCGGCCATCTTTTGCACCATCTCGGGTTTGAGCACGCCCGCCGAGGACAGGCCGAGGAACACGTCCGCGCCTTCGATGACGTCGGCCAGCGTGCGCGCGTCGGTTTTTTGCGCATAGCGCGCCTTGGTCGGCTCCATGTTCGGCTCGCGCCCTTCATAGATGACGCCGCGCGAATCGCACACATAGACGTTTTCGCGCTTTACGCCCAGCGCCACCATCAGGTTCAGGCAGGCGATGGCCGCCGCGCCCGCGCCGGAGCAGACCAGTTTGACCTTGGAAATGTCTTTTTCCACGATGCGCAGCCCGTTGAGCAGACCGGCGGCGGAAATGATGGCCGTGCCGTGCTGGTCGTCGTGAAAGACGGGGATTTTCATGCGCTCGCGCAGTTTTTCCTCAATGTAAAAGCATTCCGGCGCCTTGATGTCTTCCAGATTGACGCCGCCCAGCGTGGGTTCGAGCGAGGCGATGATGTCGATGAGTTTGTCCGGGTCGTTTTCGTCCAGTTCAATGTCAAAAACATCGACGTTGGCGAATTTCTTGAACAGGCAACCCTTGCCCTCCATCACCGGCTTGGAGGCCAGCGGGCCGATGTTGCCCAGACCGAGCACGGCGGTGCCGTTGGTGATGACGGCGACGAGATTGCCGCGCGAGGTCAGTTCGTTGGCCTGCTGTGGGTCATCGACGATGGCATCACACGCGGCGGCCACACCCGGCGAATAGGCCAGCGCCAGATCGCGCTGGTTGGTCAGGCTTTTGGTGGGGACGACGGAAATTTTGCCGCGCGTGGGCTGGCGGTGATATTCCAGCGCGGCGGCGATGAAATCTTGATTATCCTGGGGGCGTTCCTGGCTCATTCTGCGATTCCTTTCTCGTTGTGATTGGCAAACGCGCACAAAGTGGCGCGCGAAAACGGTGAAAACCTGCAAACCTTGCGAACCCGCCATTTTATTCCCAATCCGCGATTGGTAACAGACAATCGCCGCCCGCGCCGATTTTTGGCACAATCGCGCTGTGTCCATTCACATAGGGGAGAGGAACCATGCGCAAGGTCGTGTTCAACCAGAAAGGCGGTGTCGGCAAATCTACCATCACCTGCAATCTTGCCGGCATCAGCGCCCGGCAGGGCAAACGCACGCTGGTGGTGGACTTGGATCCGCAAGGCAATTCCACGCACTACCTGATGGGGGATACAGAGGCCGAGCGCACGCTGGCCGATTTTTTTGACCAGACCATCAATTTCCGCCTCAATTCGCTGGCGACCCGCGAGTTTGTCAGCGCCACGCCGTTTGACAATCTCTGGATGCTGCCGTCCAGCGCGCAGCTTGAAGAAATGCAAAACCGGCTGGAATCGCGTTACAAGATTTTCAAGCTGCGCGAAGCCCTCGACGAGCTGGATGCAGATTTTGAGCACATTTATATTGATACGCCGCCAGCGTTGAATTTTTACACCCGCTCGGCGCTGATTGCCGCCGATGCCTGCCTGATACCGTTTGACTGCGACGATTTTTCGCGCCGCGCGCTCTACACGCTGCTGGAAAACGTCGCCGAAATCCGCGCCGACCACAACCGCGCGCTGAATGTTGAAGGCATCATCGTCAACCAGTTTCAGGCGCGCGCCACGCTGCCGCAGAAAGTGGTGCAAGAACTGGTGGACGAAGAACTGCCGGTGCTCACGCCCTATCTTTCCGCCTCGGTGCGCATCCGCGAATCGCACGAATGCTGCAAGCCGATGATTTTTTTCGACCCGCGCCACAAACTGACGCAAGAATTCAGCGAGCTGCACAAGGCCATCTGGGGCTAGGCGCGGCAAGCGGCGCTGGCGTTTTGTTACAGATTGGCGCGCGTGCAAACCGCATTTGCGCGCCCATTCGCGGTAAGGTGCGCGCAGCGCATCGGCGCAACGATTTCCCGTTTTCCCGTCCATTCACTCACCACAGGAGATTTTCCATGTTCAAGCATCCGTCCCGCGCCGTCTTTCTTGCTACCTGCGCCGCGCTGACCTTCTCGGCCTGCGCCAGCAACAACGCCTATGACCCCGCGCCGCGCTATTCCGGCAACAACTACAACAACAATTACAACAACTCCCCGCGCTATTACCAGGACTACGGCACCATCAGCGGCGTGGAATACGTGCAGAACAACCGTGGCGGCAACAACAACACCAACCGCGCCGTGGGTGCCGTCGTCGGCGGTGCGCTGGGTGGCATTGCGGGACACCAGATTGGCAAAGGGCATGGCAAAACGGCGGCGACCATTGCCGGCGCTGTGGGTGGTGCAATGCTGGGCAATGCCATCGCCGAAAATTCGGCCAGCGGCAGTGGCCAGCCGTACTGGCGCGTGACCGTGCGTCTGGACGGCGGCGGTTCGCGCGATTTTCATTACACCAGTGACCCCAACGTGCGCGTAGGCGAGCGCGTGCGCGTGGAGGGCGACCAGCTCTACCGCTAAAGCGCCTTCCGGCAAAAACGAAACGGGCGCGCGCCCTGAACCGGCGCGCGCCCGTTTTGCCTGGGTGATTACGAAGCGGACGGCTTTTTCGGCGCGGGCGCGCCGGAGAGTTCCGGCACGGCCAGTACCACGCGCATTCCCAGCGACGACCCCAAGGCCATGCCCGGCGAGGCGGCGCGAAGGATTTGCGTCACTGCCGCCCCGGAGGCCGCCGCAGCGGACGCATTTTTCGCCACCGGCGCCACATCCAGCGCGAGCTTGGCGGGCGCATCGGCTTCGGCAGGGGGGGCTGCCGCCGCTTCTTCCGCTTCAGCAGGCGCTTCTTCGGCAACAGCTTCTGCTTCCATTTCCGCCGCACCTTCTTCCGCTTCGACCGGCACTTCTTCCGCAACCGCTTCGGCTTCTACCGCTTCCGTCACTTCTTCTGCGACGGTTTTAGATTCAACTTCGGCGAGCGCCTCGGCTTCGACATCCGCAGCCGGTTCTTCCGCCACTTCTTCTGCGACGGCTTCAGATTCCATTTCTTCGTCTGCTTCCGCTTCACCATCGGCGACCGCTTCAACGTCTGCCGCCGCGTCTTCCGCAACAGCTTCCATTTCCGCTGTAGCTTCTTCCGCTTCGACCGGCACTTCTTCCGCAACGGTTTCAGATTCCATTTCGGCAACGGCTTCCGCTTCCGTCTCAACATCTGCCGCGGCTTCCATTTCCGCAATGGCATCCGCCTCAACGTCCGCAGAGGCTTCTTCCGCAGCGGCTTCAGGCTCAACTTCGGCGACGGTTTCAATGTCTGCCGCCGCTTCTTCCGTAATTTCTTCCGCAACCGCTTCCATTTCCGGCGCAGCTTCGGCTTCCATCGCAGCTTCTTCGGCGGGCATTTCTTCCGCTTCGACCGGCACTTCTTCCGCAACCGCTTCGGCTTCTGCCTCTTC
>JAFSWK010000230.1 GCA_017444505.1 Rhodocyclaceae bacterium
TACCACCGCCCCCCAAAACTTCGTTGCCACCGGCTACGGCAGCCAGAATGCCTTTGGCAAATACTCCGTCGGCCAGCGCAAGCTGATGGCGATGCGCGCCGCAAAAGTCGACGCCTACCGCAACCTCGCGGAACTGGTCTACGGATTCAGCGTTGACGGACGCACCACCGTCGCCGACTTCGTCGCCCAGAATGACCAAGCCCGTTCTTGGGTCAGCGCCTTCATCCGTGGTGCCCGCGTCACCGAAGTCGTGCAGGAAAGCGACGGCAACTATCGCGCCACGGTCGAACTCCCCTCTTCCGTCCGGCTGGTTGAATGTCTTGTTCATTCCCATTGCACTGCCCCCGTCAGCGTTGTGCCGAACTGTACAGGCACCCACTGTGGTGTCTACACCGCCCCGGTCGTAACGCACCCATGCGTAACCGGCTGCGTTGCGCCCGCATTCCACTACGCCAACTGATTGCCATCGCGCGCCCCTTGTACGCGGTAGGGCAGCGCCCCGGCGCAGCGCGCATCCTGCCCTGTCCGCTTTTTGCCACGGCAAACCCTGCGTTTCGTGCCAACGAATTCACACTTGCCGCCACAAAACCTTCAAGAACAGGGACAAACAGACCGACAATACGCTCAAGCCACGAAATATTTCCAGAGGAGCTACTGTCATCATGTCCCCGCAAACACTCCTTCGCGCCACTGCCATTGCGCTCGCCGCCAGCATCCTCGGCGGCTGCGCCCTCAAAAAAGGCCCTGCCGCGCCGGTCGCCCAGGTTCGTCCGGTCGCCTTCCAGCCGATGGTCTCCGCACCCACCTCCCCGCCGCCGCAGCCAGTGCAGCAAGCCACCGCTGCGGCAGCCGCCCCCGCCGTAAAAACCTTCGTCGCCACCGGCTACGGCAGCCAGAACGCCTTTGGCCGCTACACCGTCGGCCAGCGCAAACTGATGGCCATGCGCGCCGCCGAAGTCGACGCCTACCGCAAACTGGCCGAACAGGTCTATGGCTTCAACGTGGACGGCAACACCACCGTGGCCGACTTCGTCGCCCAGAACGACAACGTTCGCGCCTGGGTAGAAGCCTTCATTCGCGGCGCACGCATTGTCGAAGTCGTCCCTGCGGGCGATGGCAACTACAAGGCCACGGTGGAACTCTCCGGCGCCACCCGCCTGATCGACTGCGCTGTCCACAATCGCTGCAAATAACCCTGCACACACGCTGCCGCTGGCATTCTGCGGCGGCGGCTTATTTGTCCCTGTTCCTCCCGCCCGGCACCCGCCGGGTTTTTTTTGCCACCGTGCCCCCGGCAGGGCGACGTGGGGCGTTGCCCACACGGCAAGGGAGAGCAACATCGTTTTGCCTCGGCAAGCGCAAATCATTATTTGTCCGCGTCGTTTGCGAATACCCTGTCAAGGATGTAGTGAAGTAACTGAATCGGCGCAGCTACAATCACTGCGCCAATGGGAAAGATTAGGAGCAGTACTATAAGAACGGGAGCTAGCATCACAAGTGCAAGAAACAACCCCAAGACGCCCCCGCCAAGCACCTCATCCATGCCAGGAAACGGCAGCAACATGCCGCACAGGTGTGCCAGACCGCAAGCGCATCCAGCACTGATTACACCCGTCGCCTCATCCCGGCAGGGATTCATTATCACGTCCAGCGACAGCCATACCGCATACAGCATGACAACCCCAGCCATTGCCGCCAACTGTGGCCGGATCAGGAGATTGACGACAAACCGCCAAGGCGTGGCATAGATCTGCGGCTCGGCAAACAGCCACGTCAGCGCGCCGATGGCAAGCCAGATGGCAGCACCTTGCGCGAGCAACAGCCTTTTGTTCTCCACAGCACTGGCTGCACCGGAAGCGTCCTCCCCTTCCGCACGCGCCCTCATTTGAACATCTGTCTCTTCATCCGAATATGGACTGGTCTTTTTGGGTTCTGCTGGCGCCCTGTCCGGGACGGGAGCCGTCCCCTCCTGCTGGCACGCCGCTGCTTTCAACGCTTGCAACGCTTGCAGTTCTTGCTCATAGCGCGCCGCAAGACGGGCAGCAAGCTCATCCAGACTTCCCTTGTTTTGACTGCGGTCCGTATCCATCACGATGTCCCCCGGAACTTGAATTCGGTCGAACGCCAAAACCCAAGAACGCGCGAAAATTTTGGCTGACATCCATTTTCCCGCCGCGACTGGCTCAAATTGTGCGCCTGCAAGATACCGCGCATCTCGTCCGATGTTTTCCGGCAACAGCCGCAGGCTTTTTCGCGACCATTCAAGCGCCTGCGAAGTTACCCCCAGAATCTGTGGATAACTTTGTGCATAAACTGTCCGCCCGTCGCCCGTTTTCCCGCTCGCCCGCCTTGCGTTACACTTTGCACAAAATTTGTGCGATTTTTTTCTTATATAAAACAATCGCTTAAAAAATATTCCGAAATATCAAACGCATCCCCCGCTTCATTGACAAATTTTGCCGCTTGTGGATGAAAATGGCTCCGCGCCCTCGCCAAGTTCGTCCGGACGGGGCGTTTTTGCCCGCTTCGCACACCGCCTGCTGCTGCCTGCCCGACGGCCAGCTCTTGACCACCGTTTTCATCCGACGCTATAATGCTCGGCTTGAAACATCGACCACAGGCGCGTAGCTCAGTTGGTTAGAGCACCACCTTGACATGGTGGGGGTCGTTGGTTCGAATCCAATCGCGCCTACCAGTTTTCCCGATACCGGATTTTTCCAGCCATGCCGCGAACTAGCCCTTCCCACCTCGTCTGCTGACACGGGTTGCACGCGCAGGAAAAATCTCCCCAAAAAGTGCGGCTCGACCGCGCTTTTTTTTCGCCCGTTTTTATCCGCCCCATTCCTACCGACCGAGACCGCCATGCCCAACATTACCCTGCCCGATGGTTCCGTCCGCAGTTTTGACCATCCCGTCACCATTCTGGAAATTGCCCGCAATATCGGCGCGGGGCTGGCGCGCGCTACGGTGGCCGGGCGCGTCGATGGGCGGCTGGTCGATGCCTGTGACGTGGTCAGCGAAGATGCGCGGGTGGAAATCGTCACGCCGAAAGACCCGGACGGCGTCGACATCATCCGCCATTCGTGTGCGCACCTCATTGGCCATGCGGTCAAGCAACTTTTTCCCTCCGCCAAAATGGTCATCGGGCCGGTGATTGAAAACGGCTTTTACTACGACATCTGGCACGAGCGCTCCTTCACCCCCGAAGACATGGCCGCCATTGAAGCGCGGATGCGCGAGCTGATTGCGCAAGAATACGACGTCGTCAAAAAAATGACGCCGCGCGCCGAGGTGATTGAGACTTTCCGCGCCCGCGGCGAAGACTACAAGCTGCGCCTGATCGACGACATGCCCGACGAGCAGGCGATGGGTCTCTATTACCATCAGGAATACATCGACATGTGCCGCGGCCCGCACGTGCCGAACACCCGTTTCCTCAAGGCGTTCAAGCTCACCAAGCTGGCCGGCGCCTACTGGCGCGGCGATTCGAAAAACGAAATGCTCCAGCGCATCTACGGCACGGCCTGGGCGAGCAAGGAAGAACTCGAAGCGCACCTGAAAATGCTTGAAGAGGCCGAAAAGCGCGACCACCGCAAACTCGGCCAGCAGCTTGACCTGTTCCATCTGCAAGAAGACGCACCCGGCGCGGTGTTCTGGCATCCCAAAGGCTGGCGGCTGTTTTTGGCGCTGATTGACTACATGCGCGTGCGTCAGGAAAAAGCCGGTTATGTCGAAGTCAACACGCCGGATGTGATGGACCGCAGCCTGTGGGAAACCTCGGGGCACTGGCAGAACTACCGCCAGAACATGTTTACCACCACCACCGAAGACGAGCGCATCTTCGCCCTCAAGCCGATGAACTGCCCGGGCGCGATGTCGATGTTCGCGCAAGGCATCAAGAGTTACCGCGACCTGCCCTTGCGCATGGCCGAGTTTGGCAAGGTGCACCGCTACGAGCCTTCGGGCGCGCTGCACGGGCTGATGCGCGTGCGCCATTTCACGCAGGATGATGCCCACATTTTCTGCACCCCCGAGCAGATGGAAGACGAATGCAAGCGCGTCGTCGCCCTGATTCTTGATATTTACCGCGACTTCGATTTCCACAACGTGCGCATCAAACTGTCCACCCGTCCGGAAAACCGCATCGGCGACGATGCCACCTGGGACAAACTGGAAAGCGCCCTGTCCACCGCCCTCGAACACATGGGCATGACGTGGGAAGTCTTCCCCGGCGAAGGCGCGTTTTACGGCCCGAAGCTGGAATTTGTGCTGCGCGATGCCATCGGGCGCGACTGGCAGTGTGGCACCTTGCAGGTCGACATGAACCTGCCGGAGCGTTTTGACCTCGGCTACATTGCCGAAGACAACTCCCGCCGCCGCCCAGTCATGCTGCACCGCGCGCTGTTTGGCTCGCTGGAACGTTTCACCGGCATTCTCATTGAACACCACGCCGGTGCCTTCCCGCTGTGGCTCGCGCCCGTGCACGCGGTGGTGATGAATATCTCGGAATCGCAGGAAGAATATGCCAAAAATGTTGCAGAAACCTTGCGCAAAGCGGGTTTCCGCGTCGAAACCGATTTGCGAAACGAGAAAATCACCTATAAAATCCGCGAGCACAGCATGCACAAGCTCCCCTACCAGATTGTGGTCGGCGAGAAGGAAAAGGCGGCAGGCGTTGTCGCCGTGCGTGCACGCGGCGGCAAGGATCTTGGTCAAATGTCGCTGCCCACACTGATCGAGTGCTGGCAAAAGGAAATCGACAGCAAAACCGTCCTTCCCGCTGCCGCCCCGGTCTGATTTTTTTTTTTGAA
>JAFSWK010000231.1 GCA_017444505.1 Rhodocyclaceae bacterium
TAGATAAACAAACACACCCCAGACCCAATAAAACCGTGCCACTGTAATTAAATCCCAAATTTACAGCAAACGACTCCCCCATGCCCACGAGTATAAATCTTTGTGCGTAAATATAAATCAAGGCCAGAGCGGGAATGCTGATATACAGTGTTTCGTACCTTCCGTGCAGAACACCGGAAAAATCACCTTGCAGCCATGATTGGATGTTTTGCAGCAAATCAAATTGCAAAGCAAAAAAAATCGTAAAGGCGTTGATGATATTCCCCAGCATCATCCCCACCAAAGGAATAAATACCGCATCACGATGCTTGATGTTGCGCAAAATGGCAGCAAACAGCAAAGAACCCGCAAAGGTGGTGACGGCGGCAATGGCAACCTGGACAAGATTGGACGATGACGAAAAAAATATAATCGCCAGCAGCACGCCCAAACGAGCGGAGTCCTCCAACCCCGCCGTGGTTGGCGACACAAAACGATTGCGGCTTAAACACTGCATTACCAAACCACACACACTCAAGCACGCCCCCGCAATAACAATCGCTATCAAGCGTGGAATACGGCTTTCTGTCAGCAACAGCCAATCGTTGTCGCTGCCAGACATCAAGCCTGCGACACTTACCTTGCCTACGCCAAGAAACAGCGAGGCCAGTGCCAACATCACCGCTAATGGAACCAAAAAACGCAGTCGAAACATACGTTCATCTTCGCAATGCCAGTATCAACACACCCGCGCCAATCAGGAAAATACCCAACCACTCTCGCGGACTTGGCCGTTCGGCAAGAAAAATCACCGCAAACAACGTAGTCAAAACCACACTAAATTTATCGACAGGGGCAACCTGCGATGCATTCCCCAGTTGCAGTGCCTTAAAGTACGCCAGCCAGGATGCCCCTGTAGCCAGCCCTGAGAGCACCAAAAAAATCCAGTTTTTGTCCGACAAGGCCGCAGGGTTTTGCCACTTGCCCGTGTAACTCAAAAACGCAGACAATGCCAATAAAATCACAACGGTGCGGATGAATGTAGCGAAGTCGGAGTCGACATTTTCCAAGCCCAGCTTGGCAAAAATCGCCGTCAAGGCCGCAAATATCGCCGCGGCCAGCGCCCATAAAAACCACTGTGGCAAAGTAGGGAGAGTCATCCACCACTCCATTTGTAACGATAATGATTCTTATTATAGCAAAATATACTTCCCAAAACCCGTTTCCAAGAATCGTTACTATTTACCCTGTCCCCACCACGCAGCACCTTGCCCGTGCGCTGCTTCGATCTGCCGCCTGCGCCCCCCATTGCCGCCATGCGTCTTTGGCAAGAAACCGCTTCACCTTCCACGCACCAGGCGCCGCCGTGCCACTCTCTGCGCTTTCTATCGCCTCACCGCCCGAGGCCGCAACGCTGCCAAAAAAACACCCGGCGAGTGCCGGGTGTAAAATCTCCTGATAGACAGGAGAGGAGGGAGACACACTGAAAACCTGTTTGCGCTGCTCCGCTTGGCGAGTCACGCTGCGAGCAGCAGGGAATTGGCCGCCGTGGTGTACCAGTGGGAATACCACTGGGCAGCCGAACGCATCATCACTTCGCTCACCCGCAGGGGCAGACCAGCCATACGCTGCTGGCTGTAAAACAGCGGGGCAACACGGGTAGCAGCCTGTTTGCGTTCATGCTCCGCACGCAGCGCGGCGCGGAAATTTTCGGTACAGGCGCGCCAGTATTCCGGTTTCTGCGGCGCATACTCGCGGGCGGCTTCGGCCTCTGCCTCACGCCACAGCGCTTCGGCAAGCTCAATGCGCACGCCCGCCTGACGGGCGTACCAAGGGAGCAACTTCGGCAAGTATGGGGTGGGAGTAGTATTCATCTTCTCTGTCCTCGGCGGGAGTGGGAATCACCGCTTTGCGCCAGGCTTTGCGGGACATTCCCGGCACAACCAGCACTCGGCGAATGAATTTTTTTGCGTTGCACAATATTCTGCTCTTTCCGCCTCTATGATTCAAGCCTTTTGCACACTTTTCCGTATCATTCGCGCAACACCTCACCCCAGCACTTCTTTCCCAGCGAGCCACGATGAGCGATTTTTCCCGCACCCTTAATGACGCCCAACGCCTTGCCGTAACGCTGCCTTCGGGCCATGCGCTGATTCTTGCCGGAGCTGGTTCGGGAAAGACGCGGGTGCTCACCACCCGTATTGCATGGTTGCTACACCAAGGTCTTGCCGCACCGCACAACATCCTCGCCGTCACCTTCACCAACAAGGCCGCCCGTCAGATGCTCACGCGCCTGGCCGCCAGCCTGCCGCTGGGCGGCCCGCATCTGGCGCGGCAAATGTGGATTGGCACCTTTCACGGGCTGGCGCACCGGCTGTTGCGCATCCACCATCAGGCGGCAAACCTGATTGCCTCGTTCCAGATTCTCGATACTGCCGATCAGCTCGCCCTCATCAAGCGTCTGTTGAAATCGCGCGGCATCAGCGACGAAAAAATGCCGCCGCGCCAGTTGCAGCACTATATCAACCAGCACAAGGAAGCCGGGCTGCGCGCCGCCGACCTGCCCGCGCCCGGCTCGGACTGGGAACGCGCCTGTCTGGAGCTGTTCGCGGAATACGACGCGCAATGCCAGCGCGAAGGTGTGGTCGATTTTGCCGAACTGCTGCTGCGCAGCTTTGAACTGCTCACCCACAACCAGCCGCTGCGCGAGCACTATCAGGCGCGCTTTGCGCACATTCTGGTCGACGAATTTCAAGACACCAACACCCTGCAATACCGCTGGTTGAAGCTGTTTGCGGGCGAGAAGACGCGCTTTTTCTGCGTCGGCGACGACGATCAATCCATCTACCGCATTCGCGGCGCCAATGTCGGCAACATGCACGACTTTGAGCGCGAATTCCCCGATGCCCGCCTGATCCGGCTGGAACAAAACTACCGCTCGTGCAGCAACATACTCGACGCCGCCAACGCCATCATCGAAAACAACCGCCACCGTCTCGGCAAAAACCTGTGGACCGAGCGTGGCGCGGGCGAGCCGCTGCGCATCTTCGAGGCCATGCGCGACGACGAAGAAGCGCAATGGATTGTCAGCGAAATCGACGCCCTGCACCGCAACGGCACGCCGCTGCGCGACATCGCCCTGCTCTACCGCTCCAACGCCCAGTCGCGCGTGCTCGAACACACGCTGCTGGCCACCGGCATCGCCTACCGCATTCACGGCGGGCTGCGCTTTTTTGAGCGGCAGGAAATCAAGCACGCGCTCGCCTATCTGCGCCTGATTGCCCATCCCGACGACGACACCGCCTTTGCCCGCATCGTCAACTTCCCGCCGCGCGGCATTGGCGCGCGCACGCTGGAAAATCTGCGCGATGCCGCCGCCGCTGCCGGATGCAGCCTGTACGCCGCCATCGGGCAACTTGCCGGACGCGCACGCAGCGCCCTGAACGGTTTTACGCAGATTATCGAAGGCCTGCGCGCCGCCGCCGCGCACGCCACGCTGGAAGAACTGCTGCGCGAGACGCTGCACGCCTCCGGGATGATTGCGCATTACCGCGAAGAAAAAGACGGCGAAGACCGTCTGGAAAACCTTGAAGAACTCTTCTCCGCCATCGCCGTCTTTGAAGCCGAACAAGGCGGCGCGCCGAGCGCCGAAGACAGCGACGCGACGCCCAGCAGCTTGCTGCACGAATTTCTCGCCTACGCCGCGCTGGAATCCGGCGACGGGCAAGCCGACGAACACAGCGACGCCGTGCAGCTCATGACCGTGCACGCCGCCAAAGGGCTGGAATTTCCCGTCGTCTTCGTCAGCGGTCTGGAAGAAGGGCTGTTTCCGCACGAAAACAGCCTCTACGAAGAACACGGCGTGGAAGAAGAACGCCGCCTGATGTATGTCGCCGTCACCCGCGCAGGTCACCGCCTCTATCTTTCCTTTGCGCAAAGCCGCCTGTTGCACGGGCAAGTGCGCTACGGCGCGCCCTCGCGTTTTCTGGAAGAAATCCCCGCCTCGCTCACCAAATGGATTCGCCCCAAGCTGCGCACCGCCTTTTTCGACCCCGCCCCCGCCCCGGAAGCCGACACGCCCGCGCCTGCCGCAACCGAAGCAGAAACCGAGACCGAGGCCGAAACCGAAAACGGCGCCCCGTGGCAGACGGGGCAACTGGTGCGCCACACACGCTTTGGCTGCGGCATCATCATCGCCGTAGAAGGCACGGGCGCGCAATGCAAATTGCAAATCAATTTTGGCGACCAGGGCGTGCAATGGCTCTTGGCCGCCATCGCCGCCGAACACATGACGGCAGATTGAGAATGCGCGCCGCGCGGCCATAAACAACGCGGCGCATCGTGCGCCGCGTTGTTTGTACTGGCTTGCCGTGTGGCTTATTCGCGCACGCGGAATTTATCCACTGCGGCGCGCAGGCGGTCGGTAATCTGCACCAGCGTATTGGCCTGTTCCAGCGACTGGCCGCTGCGCCGTTCGCAATCATCGCTGCGATGGGCGCTATCGGCCACCTGATTGGAAATTTCGTGACTGGCAGCAGTTTGTTCGGAAAGCGCGGCCTTGACGATGACCGTGCCTTGGCACACGCCTTCGACGCCCGTGCTCATTTCGCCCAGCACTGTGCGCATTTCTTCCACATACGCCACGCCCTGTTCCACCAGATCGCGGCCATCGCGCATCTGCGTGGCAGCGGCGCTGGATGTTTCCTGCACATTGGCAATCATCTCGGTGATTTCCTGTGCCGACTGCGCCGTGCGCTCGGCCAGTTTGCGCACCTCATCGGCCACCACCGCAAAGCCGCGACCCTGCTCACCAGCGCGCGCCGCTTCAATGGCAGCGTTCAGCGCCAGCAGGTTGGTCTGACCGGCCACGTCCTGAATCACGCTCACAATGCTGGAAATGCTCTTGGCATGTTCATCGAGTTTTTCCATCACTTCCGCCGATTCATTCATCTGCGTGGCGATGCGGCCAACGATTTCGACGGTCTGCTCCATCTTGCTGGAACTTTCTGCCATGCGCTCGTTCATGCTCGTCATCTGGACGTTGGCATCCGACACCTGCTGCGAGACTTGCGAAATGCTCGCCGTCATTTCTTCGACGGCAGCGGCGATGGCGTTGCTGGCTTCGGCCTGCGCATGCGAATCGTCCGCCAGATTGCCTTGACGACGTTTCAGCGTGCCCAGCTCTTCGCTGGCCTCGTAGGCGCACTTGCGGATGGTCATCACGGAATGCGCCACTTCGCGCTGCATCCGCGCAAAATCGGCCAGCAAGGAACCGGCGCGCACGTCATGGAAAGGCTGCGTCATGTCGCAACCGGCTATGCGCTGGGCCGCATCGGAAAGCGTGCTGGGGTCGGCGCCCAGCTGGTTCAGGATGCTCTGCGTAGTCCACCACGCGGCACCCAGGTTAATCACCAGCGCCAGCAGGCTGAGGCCAAAGAGCACCGCAAACGCCTTGGAGCCATCGGACTCCATGTCTTCCACCGTCTCTTCGCCGAACTTGTCCATGTAGTGTGCCTGATGGAGCACCAAATCCTTGGCCGCCTGCCAGGCGGGCAATTCACTGGCCAGCAGCGTCGGGCGCGCGCTGCTCAAGTCACCGGCGGAAATTTTGTCCAGCACGTCTCTTTGCCGTTCGGCCAGCACGCGGAATGCCTCATCAATGGCATCCAGCGCCCCCGCGCCGCCATCGAGCCATTTGGCACGCTGGCGCAGCGACGCAATCAGTTCGGACGTTTCGCCCATCGCCTCGCTGTAGTTCTGCGCGCCTTTTTCATCGGAAGGATTGAGCAGCACGTTACGCAGCGCATGTCCCATTTCCAGGCCAACCCCATAGAGGTCGTGCAGTTCTTCATGTACGACCGAGACTTCCTGAATGTATTCAAACGCATCTTCCGCGTTATGCCGCAGGTAAAAAATTCCCAGCACCGCAACGACCACCAGCATCACACAAGCGATCGCCGCCTGAAGTGTCAGCCGCGTCCGCAGCGACATACCTGAAACCGCATTACTCATCACAACCTCCATATTCGGATAACTGAACCATCGCGCCCCCCCACCGGCTGCGCAGTTGTGGTCTTGCGTCAGGATGATACCGCCGCCCAAAAAAACTAAACATGTGATAAATGGGGTTTTATGCGCCGCGACGTGAAATATTCACTGCTTGTCTGGCATTTCCACCACACAAAAAGGGAAATTCGCCGCACTTCCACGCCCAAAAACGCAATCTCCCGCCAGCGGCGGCGGGCGCTCGTCACTTCGTTTGTTTCTTGCGCCCGGTGCGGGCGGGTTTTGGGTCGTGCCGTTACATGTGGCGGGCGAGGTGTTCGCCGGTGTGGCTGCTTGCGGTGGCGGCGATGGTTTCAGGCGTGCCGGTGGCGACGATGGTGCCGCCGCCGTCGCCGCCTTCGGGGCCGAGGTCGATGACCCAGTCGGCGCTGTGGATGACGTCCAGATTGTGTTCGATGACCACGATGGTGTTGCCTGCGTCGCGCAATCGTCCCAGCACGCCGAGCAGCAGTTCAATATCCTGAAAATGCAGGCCGGTGGTGGGTTCGTCGAGTATGTAGAGGGTGTTGCCGGTGTCGCGGCGGGAGAGTTCGAGGGCGAGCTTGACGCGCTGCGCTTCGCCGCCGGAGAGCGTGGTGGCGCTTTGCCCCAGCCGGATGTAGCCCAGACCGACTTCGGCCAGCGTGTCGAGCTTGCGGGCGACGTTGGGAATGGCGTCGAAAAATGCGCGCGCTTCTTCCACGCTCATTTGCAAAACGTCGTGAATCGTTTTGCCGCGATAGCGGATTTCAAGCGTTTCGCGGTTGTAGCGCGCGCCGTGGCATACGTCGCAGGGTACGTACAAATCGGCCAGAAAGTGCATTTCCACTTTAATCAGCCCGTCGCCCTGACAGGCTTCGCAGCGCCCGCCCTTGACGTTGAACGAAAAACGTCCGGCCTCGTAGCCGCGCGCGCGCGCTTCGGGCACGCCGGCGAAGAGTTCGCGGATGTGGGTGAACAGGCCGGTGTAGGTGGCGGGGTTGGAACGCGGCGTGCGCCCGATGGGGGATTGGTCGACGTTGATGACTTTGTCGAGCTGCTTCAAGCCGTCGACGGCGAGAAACGGCGCGGCTTCCACGCTGCTGCGGTAAAAATGCCGGGCGGCGACGGCGTAGAGCGTGTCGTTAATCAGCGTGGATTTGCCAGAGCCGGAAACGCCGGTGACGCACGTAAACAAGCCGAGCGGCAGTTCCAGCGTGACGTTTTTCAGGTTGTTGCCGGTGCAGCCGGTGAGCCGCAGCATGGCGTCCGGCTTGGGGGCGCGGCGCTTTTTCGGCAGCGCGATGCGCCGCGCGCCGCCAATCCAGGGGCCGGTGACGGAACGGGTGTCTGCGAGCACGTCTGCCAGCGTGCCGCTGGCCATCACTTCGCCGCCTTGTTCGCCCGCGCCCGGCCCCATGTCGACGATATGGTCGGCGGCGCGGATGGCGTCTTCGTCGTGTTCGACGACAATCACGGTGTTGCCCAAATCGCGCAAGTGGCGCAGGGTGTTGAGCAGGCGCTCGTTGTCGCGCTGGTGCAGACCAATGGACGGCTCATCGAGCACGTAGAGCACGCCGCTCAAACCCGAACCAATCTGGCTGGCGAGCCGGATGCGCTGCGCTTCGCCGCCGGAGAGGGTGTCGGCGGCGCGGTCGAGCGTGAGGTAATCAAGACCAACGTTGAGCAGAAAGGAAAGACGGCTGCGGATTTCGTGCAGGATGCGTTCGGCAATCAGGGCGCGCTGGCCGTCCAGACGCAAGTCGTCAAAAAACGCTTTGCAGCGCGCCAGCGGCAGGTGTTCGAGTTCGGCCAGATTGCGCCCGCCAATATAGACGTGACGGGCTTCCGTGCGCAGGCGCGCGCCGTGGCATTCCGGACAGGGTCGGCTGGCGCGGTATTTCGCCAGTTCTTCGCGCACGGCGATGGAGTCGGTATCGCGGTAGCGGCGTTCCAGATTGGGGATGATGCCTTCAAAGACGTGCTTTTTGCGCACAATCTTGCCGCCGTCGGAAAGATAGCGAAAGCGGATTTCTTCTTCGCCCGAACCATAGAGCACGGCGTGGCGGTGGGCGTCGTCGAGGTCGGCAAACGGGGTTTCGATGTCGAAGCCGTAGTGTTCGGCCAGACTCAGCAGCATCTGAAAATAGAAGTGGTTGCGCCTGTCCCAGCCCTTGATGGCACCGGCGGCCAGCGACAGCATGGGGTGCTGCACGACGCGCGCGGGGTCGAAAAAATCCACGCTGCCGATGCCGTCGCAGGTCGGGCAGGCTCCGGCGGGGTTGTTGAAGGAAAACAGGCGCGGTTCCAGCAGGTTCAGCGAGTAGTCGCAGACCGGACAGGCAAAGCGCGAGGAAAACAGTTGTTCTTCGCCGCTGTCCATGTTGTGCACAATCACGCGCCCGTCGCCATGCGCAATGGCCGTTTCCAGCGATTCGGCAATGCGCCCGCGCAATTCCGTGCGCAGGCGCAGACGGTCGACGACCAGTTCCAGCGTGTGACGACGGTTTTTTTCCAGCACCGGCAGCGCATCCAGCTCTACCACTTGCCCGTCGAGGCGCACGCGCGCAAAGCCTTGCGCCGCCAGCGAAGCGAAGAGTTCGTGATGCTCGCCGCGCCGGTCGGCAAACATCGGCGCGAGAATCATCACGCGGGTATCGGGCGGCCAGGCCAGCACGCTATCGGTCATCTGGCTGACCGATTGCAGGGAAAGCAGTTGTTCGGGATGGCGCGGACAGTGCGGGTCGCCCGCGCGGGCGAAGAGCAGACGCAGA
>JAFSWK010000232.1 GCA_017444505.1 Rhodocyclaceae bacterium
GCCCGAAATCCTTGCCAGTCATCAGGAACTTGCCAGACCATCGCCCCCAGTCCCAATCCCGCAGAAGTGCCAATCAACAGTATCTTGTCGCCGCCACGCATCGTTTGCCGATGGACTAAGGTAATTAGCGCATGAGGCAGGGATACGGCCACCTGATTGCCAAATTCATCAAAAATATCCACAATTTTTTCAGGCGGAATATTCAATTTGCTTGATAAATGCTTTAACGCTCCACGAGAAGCCTGATGCGGCACTACAAAATCAATATCAGACAGGGCAAGATTCGCTTTTTGCAAAGTTTCTTCCAGAAAATCCGGCATGCAATCAGCGGTTAGACGATACAGGCGTTTGCCGTCCATATGAAAAAGCGTAAATTGATTGCGATAATCCAGCAACGAACAATCTTCCAGAAAACGGGTGGGGTGATTTAGCCAGCCGCCACCCTGTATTTCGCAGCAGGCATACCCTTTTGGAAATACTGCAAAATTGTGAGTGACCATACCGCCCGTTTGCGATGAGGACAAGATACACGCTGCCGCGCCATCGCCAAACAAGGCAAACGAATGCAAATTTCGCGGGGTCAAACCCACAGACGCAACATCACAGCACAACAGCAAAATATGACGATAAGACGAAAACAAATTTGACGCCAGTACAAAAGCCTGCAACGCTCCCAAGCAAGTCATGTTCACATCAAACGCCGCTACGCCCGACAAACCCAGCAACCGGCAAACATTCGCTGCATTAAAGGGCAATGCCTGGCGCATGGTTGCTGACGCATCAATTACGCAATCAATATCCTTGATTGACAAAGCGGCTGATTTCAAGGCTTGATTGACTGCCTGAACAATCAAATCATCAGCCTTTTCATTGGCTTGCAAAAAATAGCGCTGCTTCGCGCCATATTTCGCCACAGTGTTTGGGGTCAGACCGTATTGCGCATCTAGCTGTTCGTCAGAAAAAGCCTGCTGCGGCAAGGCGACTCCACCGCCTAAAACCGTGAATGGTTGAATTTTTTGGGCTTGCATACAGTCAATAATAGGCACAGAAATGTGGCGAAGCGCATCATAGCCCACCCGCGCAATCGCGCCAACCGTCTCAACCTGTGCGCGGCATGTACGCGCGCAGCGCCTGGGCGGTGTGGCTGTGGGCGGATTGCATCACGCTGGCGGGGCTGCCCTGGGCGATGATTTGGCCGCCGTCGTCTCCCCCTTCGGGGCCGAGGTCGAGAATCCAGTCGGCGGCGGCGATGATGTCCTGGTCGTGTTCAATGACCAGCAGGCTGTTGCCGGCGGTGACGAGTTGGCGCAGCACGGCGCGCAGGCGGGCAACGTCCGCTTTGTGCAGGCCGACGGTGGGTTCATCCAGAATGTACAGCGTGCCGCCTTCGCTTTGCGCCGCGCCGCGACGGGCGGGCGGGCGTTTGGCCAGCTCTGCGATGAGCTTGATGCGCTGCGCTTCGCCGCCGGAGAGCGTCGGGCTGGGCTGGCCGAGGGTGAGATAACCTAGCCCCATGTCGTCCAGAAGTTGCAGCGGGCGGGCGATGGCGCGGTGGTCGGCGAAGAGTTCGCGCGCTTGCGCAATGGGCAGCGCCAGAAGGTCTGCGACGTTGTACCCGCGCCAGCGCACGCTGCGCGTGTCTTCGGTAAAGCGCGTGCCGCCGCAGGCTTCGCAGGGAATTTTGACGTCCGGCAAAAAGCTCATTTCAGTGGTGATTTGCCCTTGCCCGAGGCAGACCGGACAGCGCCCGTGGCCGGTGTTGAAGGAAAAGCGGGCGGCGTCAAAGCCGCGCACGCGCGCTTCTGTGGTGCTGGCGAGCAGTTTGCGGATGCTGTCCCAAAAGCCGACGTAGGTGGCCGGACACGAGCGCGGCGTTTTGCCAATCGGGGTTTGGTCGACTTCCAGCACGCGCGAAAGCGCCTGCCAGCCGACAAGTTCGCGGCAGTGCTGCGGGTGAAACGTTGCCCCGCGTCGGGCGCGGCTGGCCAGCGCCGCCGCCAGGTTGGGCAGCAGGATGTCGCGCGCCAGCGTCGATTTGCCGGAGCCGGAAACGCCGGTGAGCACCACTAGCCGCCCCAGCGGAATGTCTACGTCCAGCCCGCGCAGGTTGTGCAGGTTGGCACCGTGCAGGCGCAGGCGCGGGTGTTCGTCCGCCACGGGCAGGGCGGCATCCGGTGCGGCGTGCTGGTGTTCGCGCAGGGCGCGGCCTGTCACCGACTGCGGGTGGGCGAGAATTTCGCCGTAACTGCCTTGCGCGACGACTTGCCCGCCGTGCCGCCCCGCGCCGGGTCCGAGGTCGATGATGTGGTCGGCGCGGGCGATGGTGTCTTCGTCGTGTTCGACCACAATCAGCGTATTGCCGGCATCGCGCAGCGCCGTGAGGGTGTCGAGCAGGCGGGCGGTGTCGCGCGGGTGCAGGCCGATGGTGGGTTCATCGAGCACGTAGCACACGCCGCGCAGACTGGAACCAAGCTGCGCCGCGAGGCGAATGCGCTGCGCTTCGCCGCCCGAGAGCGTGGGCGCGGCGCGCGCCAGGCTCAGATACCCTAACCCGCTTTGCTGCAAAAAGGCCAGACGGCTGCGCACTTGCGTGAGCATGTCGCGCGCCAGCGCCGCTTCGCGCCCGTCCAGCGCCAGTTCGTCGCACCAGCGGGCGGCGGCTTCAATGCTCAACGCGGTGAGTTGCGGCAGGGTAAGACCGTGAAAGCGCACGGCGCGGGCGGCGTCGTTGAGGCGTTCGCCGTGGCAGTGCGGACACGGCAGGGCGGGCGCGTCGCTCTCGTCCTCTTCGCGCGTGGGCAAATCAAGCGCGTGCGGGTCGGCCACGCGACCATGCAGACGTTCGCCCGTGCCATAGCATTCGGGACACCAGCCGCCCCGGTTGTTCCACGAAAAATGGCGCGGGTCGGGTTCGGGAAAACCTTGACCGCATTCGGGGCAGGCGCGGTGCAGGGAAAACGGTTCCGACACTTCCTGTGTCTCGTCTGGCAGCAGGCGCACCACGCCTTTGCCGTATTCCAGCGCGCTTTTCAGCGCCGCGCGCAGTTCGGCGTCGGTTTCGGGCGCGGGCGTGAGCGTGGCGATGGGCAGTTCAATCGTGTGTTCGTGGTAACGGTCCAGCCGTGGCCACGGGTGCGTGGGCAGCATCTGGCCGTCGACGCGCAGACGTTCAAAACCCTGCGCCGCCATTTGCCGCGCCAGCGTAGCGTACAGCCCTTTGCGCGCCGTCACAAGTGGCGCCAGCAGGGTGACGGCGCGGCCACGATGCGCTTGCTGCACGGCGGCGGCGATGGCCTCAAAACTTTGCGCCTTCACCGGCACATGGCAGCGCGGGCAATACTGCGTGCCCAGCTTGGTATAGAGCAGCCGCAAAAAGGGATGGATTTCGGTGAGCGTGGCGACCGTGCTTTTGCGCCCGCCGCGGCTGGTGCGCTGTTCAATGGCGACGGTGGGGGCAAGGCCGGTGAGACTGTCCAGCTCTGGCCTCGGCGCGGGCTGCACGAACTGGCGGGCGTAGGCGTTGAGCGATTCAAGATAGCGGCGCTGACCTTCGCCAAAGAGAATGTCAAAGGCCAGCGTTGATTTGCCTGAGCCGGAAAGTCCGGTAATCACGGTAAGCACGTCGCGCGGAATGTCGACATCCAGATGGCGCAAATTGTGCTCGCGGGCGTTGCGCACGGCAATGACCGGACGCGCGCCATAGGCGGGCGGGCGCGCTTCGGCCACGCGCAGCGCCGTGCCCGTTCGCGCCGTTTTCGCCGCGCGCAAGGCGTGGCCGGTGGGCGAATCGGTATGGGCGGCGAGTTGCTCCGGCGTGCCTTGCGCTACCAGCCGCCCGCCGTGTTCGCCCGCGCCGGGGCCAAGTTCAATCAGCCAGTCGGCGGCGCGCATGATTTCCAGATTGTGTTCGATGACCAGCACGCCGTGCCCGTCATCCAGCAGACGACGAAATACCGCCAGCAACGCGGCGATGTCGTGCGGGTGCAGGCCGGTGCTGGGTTCGTCAAACAAAAACAGGCTGCGCCCGTCCTGCCCTGCCGCCAGTCCGGTAGCGGCGAGTTTGAGGCGCTGCGCTTCGCCGCCGGAAAGCGTCGGCGTCGGCTGGCCGAGTTGCAGGTAATCCAGACCAACGGCCAGCAGCGGTTCCAGCGCCGCGACGATGGCCGCATCGTCGTGGAAAAATTCCACTGCCTCGCGCACGGTGAGCGCCAGCACGTCCGCGATGTTTTTGCCGTGCAGTGTCACTTCCAGAATTTCCGGACGGTAGCGCCGCCCGTCGCAATCCGGGCAACGCAGCCAGACATCCGAAAGAAACTGCATTTCAATGTGCTCAAAGCCTGAACCGCCGCAGGCAGGACACCGCCCGTTGCCGCTGTTGAAGCTGAACGTGCCCAGCGTATAGCCGCGCTCTTTCGCCAGCGGCAAGGCGGTGAAGCGGCGGCGGATGCGCTCCCACGCGCCGACATGACTGGCCGGACACGCCCGCGCGCTTTTGCCGATGGGCGACTGGTCGACCAGTACGGCGCGGCGAAAATCCGCCTCGCCTGCGAACGCAAGCGTCACGCCCGCCAGCGGCGCGCCCGCTTCGTCGGCTGCCGCGCCGCCCGTTTGTGTCTGGCGAAAATGGCGCAACAGCGCGGGGTAAAGCACATCTTCCACCAGCGTCGATTTGCCCGAACCGGAAACGCCCACCAGCACGGTGAGGCGGTCGAGCGGAATGTCCAGCGACAAGTCTTGCAGGTTGCGAAACTGCACGCCCGCCAGCCGCACGCTGGCGGCGAAACGTTCCGGCAGGGCGGCCACGGCGGGCGGCGCGACCTGCTTGCGACCGGCAAGATATTCGCCGGTCAGCGTGTTTGCGTGCGCGGCCAGTTCCGCCGGCGTCGCCTGCGCCACAATTTGCCCGCCGTTTGCGCCCGCGCCGGGGCCGAGTTCAATCAACCAGTCGGCGGCGCGCAGAAATTGCGCGTCGTGCTCCACTACCACCAGCGTGTTGCCCGCATTGCGCAGGCGCTGCATGATGCCGAGGATGCGTCCGGCGTCATTCGGGTGCAGACCGGCGGAAGGCTCGTCAAAGACAAACAGCGTATTGACCAGCGCCGTGCCCAGCGCCGTGGTCAGGTTGATGCGCTGCAATTCGCCGCCCGAGAGCGTGCGCGCCTGCCGTTCCAGCGTCAGATAACCCAGGCCCACTTCGCACAGATAGCCCAGCCGCAGCACGGTTTCTTCCAGCAGACGGGCAAGCGCCGCATCCTGATTTTGCGCCGCAAAGTCGCGCACCACGGCCAGCGCCGCTTCTACCGGCATGGCCATCATTTCCGCAATGCTTGCGCCGGAAGCGCCCAGCCGCCAGGCGTGCGCCGCCGGTTTCAGCCGCGCGCCGTGGCAGGCGGGGCAAACCGTGTAGCTGCGATAGCGCGACAGCAGCACGCGGATGTGCATCTTGTACGCCTTGCTTTCCAGCCAGTCGAAAAAGTGGCGCACGCCATACCATTTGCGCGGCCAGGATTTTTGCCAGCTCACCCACGTCGGGTCGCCTTCAAAAAGCCAGGCGCGATGCTCGGCGGACAATTCGCGCAGCGGCACGTCAGTGGGCACGCCATACTTTTTCGCCATCTTCATCAAGTCGTCCTGACATTCGCCGAACGACTTGCCGTGCCAGGGCTTGATGACGCCCTGCGCCAGCGTTTTCGATTCATCGGGCGCGACCAGCGCAAAATCCACGCCAATCACGCGGCCAAAGCCCCGGCAGGTTTCGCACGCGCCCACCGGCGAATTGAACGAAAACAGCCCCGGCGTGGCGGCGGCAAAGCGAATATCACACCGCGCACAATGCAGACCGGCGGAAAACGGCCAGCAAACTTCGCTGCCATCGTCGGCCACCGCGCGCACGCGCAGCCGCCCATGCCCGCGCGCAAAAGCCGCTTGCAAGGCTTCCTGCAAGCGCGCCGCATCCACCGCCGCCAGCCGGAAACGGTCTTGCACCACTTCGATTTCGCGCTGCCCGTCCATTACCGTCTGCGCGTGGATGCGCACGTAGCCTTGTTGTTCCAGCAAGGCGGTCACTTCGTTTTCCGGCAAACTTTGCGGCACGCGAAAGGCAAACGTCACCATGCAGCGCGCCTGTTGCCAATCGGCCTGTGCGTGCAAAAAGCGGGCGATGCTCTCCGGCGTATCCGGACGCACGGGCTGGCCGCACTGCGGGCAATACAGCGTTGCCCCGCGTGCGTAGAGCAGTTTCAAGTGGTCGGCCAGACCAGTCAGCGTGCCGACGGTCGAGCGCGAAGTCTTGATGCCGTTCGCCTGCCCGATGGCGATGGCTGGCGGCACGTTGTGGATGGCGCGCACGTCGGGCTTGTCCATGCGTTCCAGAAACTGCCGTGCATAGGGCGAAAAGGTTTCCACATAGCGCCGCTGCCCCTCGGCATAGAGCGTGTCAAAAACCAGCGAAGACTTGCCCGCGCCCGAAACACCCGTGACCACCGTCATGCGGTTGCGCGGAATTTCCAGCGTCAAATCGCGCAGGTTATGTACACAAGCGCCTTCAATGCGGATGGCATCCGGGTCGTGAACAAGCATGGCGGGACGGTGTTTTCAGGCAGCGGCGGTTTATTCGCCGGGTGTGTTTTCGGCGCGGGTGTAATGGTGCGGGAAGAGGCGGTGCATTTCGGCTTCAATCCATTCTTCGGCGCGGGCGGTGATTTCGCTGGCGGAATGCGCGCTGGCGTCGATGGCGGGGCCGATGCTGACGGTAATCAGGCCGGGTTTTTTGAGGAAGGAATTTTTCGGCCAGAATTCGCCGGCGTTGTGCGCGACGGGGACGACCGGCGCTTTGCTGGCGCTGGCCAAAAGCGCGCCGCCGCCTTTGTATTTGCCTTTCTGCCCGGGCGCGACGCGCGTGCCTTCGGGGAAGATGACCACCCAAAAGCCTTGCGCCAGCCGTTTTTTGCCCTGTTCGGCGACTTGCTTCAAGGCGTCGCGTCCGGCCTTGCGGTTGATGGCAATCACCGGCGTGAGCGCCAGCCCCCAGCCGAAAAACGGGATGAGCAGCAGTTCGCGTTTGAGCACGTAGCCTTGCGGCGGGAAGATGCTTTGGAAGGCGCAGGTTTCCCAGGCCGACTGATGTTTGGCGAGGATGACGGCGGGCTGTGCGGGCAGGTTTTCCAGCCCTTGCACCTGATAGCGGATGCCCAACACAATGCGGGCGGCGTGCGTGACGAAGGCCGCCCAGTTGGCAAACAGGCGGTAGCGTACCGCGAGCGGCAGCAGCGCGGCGATGGGCAGGGCGACAAAGCCGTACAGGGGCGTGACGAGAATAAGCAGAATCTGAAACAGCAGCGAGCGCAGGAAAATCATGACGGGAAAAGCCGCGCGGCGCGCGTGCGGAGAACGGAAAAACAGGGACGGTGCGCGCACACCGGCGCGCGGACGGACGGGACGAAAAAACTCAGCCGGTCAGCTCGGCGGCGACGGCAGCGAGATCGGCAAACACTTTGGTGCCGCGCGGCAGCTTGCCGGCTTCTTTGGTGGCCTGCCCTTTGCCGGTGAGTACCAGCCAGGGTTTGGCGCCGGCGGCCTTGGCCGCTTGCAAGTCGCGCAGACTGTCGCCGACCACGGGCACTTCGGCCAGATCGACGCCGAAACGGTCGGCAATATCGAGCATCAGGCCGGGCTTGGGTTTGCGGCAGGCGCAATCGGCTTCCTGCGCGTGCGGGCAGTAGAAAATGGCGTCAATGCGCCCGCCAGCCTGGGCGATGGTTTTGACCATGCGGTCATTGATGGCGTTGAGCATGTCCATGCTGAACAGGCCGCGCCCGATGCCGGACTGATTGGTGGCGACCACGACGTGCCAGCCCCACTGGGTGAGCAGGGCGATGGCTTCTGGCGCGCCCGCCAGCGGGCGCCATTCTTCCGGCGTTTTGATGAAATGCTCGGATTCGTGGTTGATGACGCCGTCGCGGTCGAGAATGATGAGTTTCATGCTGCGGCACTTCCGGGCGCGCTGTGTTCATCGGATTTGAGCAGCGCGAAATTGGCGATGCTTTCCATCAGGAAGGCCAGCCAGGCGAGCAGCGCGAGGCGGTTGGTGCGCAAGGCTTCGTCTTCGACCATGACCATGACGTCGGCAAAGAAGGCGTCGACCGGCTCGCGCAGCGCGGCCAGCGCCGAGAGCGCACCGGCGTAGTCTTGCTGTTCGAGAAACTCGCCCATTTGCGGCGCGAGCTTTTTCACCGCCTGATACAGCGCCCGTTCCGGCACTTCGCGCAGCAATTCGGCCTGCGGGCAGGGTTCGGTGTCGGGCGCTTTTTTCAGCAAATTGGCGATGCGCTTGTGCGCGGCGGCCAGCGCCGCCGCTTCCGGACGCTGGCGGAAATCGGCCACGGCTTTGAGACGGTTCGGGATGAAATCAATGCGCGAGGGGGCGCGGGCGAGTACAGCGTCGATAACATCCGGCGCGTGACCGGCTTCGCGCAGCAGGCCGCGCAGACGTTCGGTGAAAAACGCCATCAGGTTTTTCGCCACGGACTTGCGCGGCACTTCCAGCACGCCGTCGGCAAAGCCCGCGTGCGCGGTCTGGATGAGGTCGTACAAATCCAGCGGCAGCGGCGTTTCCATCAAAATGCGCAGCACGCCGATGGCGGCGCGGCGCAGCGCGTAGGGGTCGCGCTCGCCGGTGGGCGGCTGGTTGATGCCGAAAAAGCCGACCAGCGCGTCAAGTTTGTCGGCCAGCGCCAGCGAGCAGGCCAGCGCGCCGGTGGGCAGTTCGTCGCCCGCAAAGCGCGGGCGATAGTGCGCTTCGATGGCGTTGCAGATTTCGGGTGCTTCGCCCGCCGCCTGCGCGTAATAGCGCCCCATGATGCCTTGCAGTTCGGGGAATTCGCCGACCATTTCGGTGCACAAATCAGCCTTGCACAGACGCGCGGCGCTGGCGGCTGCCTCTGCATTGGCGCCCAGACGGGTGGCGATGGCCGTGGCCAGTTGCCCCAGGCGCGCGATGCGCTCGCCCTGCGAGCCGAGACGGTTGTGATAGACCACGCGGGCGAGTTTTTCGACCTGCGAGCCGAGGCCGCGTTTTTTGTCCTGCTCAAAGAAAAAGCGCGCGTCGGCCAGCCGTGGGCGCACCACGCGCTGGTTGCCCGCGATGATGTGGGCGGGGTCGGCGATTTCCATGTTCGAGACAATCATGAAGCGGTTTTTCAGCCGCCCGTCGTCTTCAAACAGCGGGAAATATTTCTGGTTCGCCTGCATAGTGAGAATCAGGCATTCGGCGGGCACTTCCAGATATTCCGCCTCAAATTCGCCGACCAGCACGGCAGGCCATTCGACCAGCGCGGTGACTTCGTCGAGCAGCGCGGCGGCATCCGCCGTCTGGAACTGCGCCTGTTCCGCCTTGGCAGTGGCGGCGAGCGCCTTGGCAATTTGCGAGCGGCGCTCCACAAATCCGGCGATGACCTTGCCTTCGTCGCGCAGGCGCGCCTCATACTCATCGGCGCTGGCCAGAGAGATTTCGCCGGAAGACAGGAAACGGTGCCCCAGCGTGACGCGCCCGGCCTGCAAACCCAGCACTTCACCCGCGACCACATCTGCGCCATGCAGCATCACCAGCCCGTGCACGGGGCGGACAAATTCCACTTCGCGTGCGCCCCAGCGCATCCGCTTGGGCACAGGCAGCGAGGCCGCCGCGTGTTGCACCACGGCGGCCAGCACGTCGGCCAGTTTCGCGCCCGCGACGGTGTGGGTGTAAAACAGCGCCTCGGCCTTGCCGTCTTGTTTGCGGGTGAATTTTTCTGCATCCGCCAGTTCCAGCCCTTTGGCTTGCAGTTTTTTGAGCATCGCCGGTGTGGGTTTGCCGGCTTCGTCAAAGGCAATTGAGACGGGCAGGAATTTTTCCGTCACCTCGCGGCTGGCCGCTTCGCTGGCTACCGCTTCGGCGCGCACGGCCAGACGGCGCGGCGTGGCAAACATGCGCCACGGCGCATCGGCTTCGCGCAGACCGTGTTTTTCCAGACCTTCGGCGACACTGCGGGCGAAGGCTTCGCCCAGTTGCGCCAGCGCCTTGGGCGGCAGTTCTTCGGTACGCAGCTCAATGAGCAGGGTTTCACGTTTTGCAGCCATCATGCAGCCTCCTTCTTGCCTTCCAGCATGGGGAAGCCCAGCGCCTCACGCGAAGCCAGCCAGGCTTGGGCGACCGCGCGCGACAAGGCGCGGATGCGGCCCACGTAGGCCGCGCGCTCGGTCACTGAAATGGCGCCACGCGCGTCCAGCAGGTTGAAGGTGTGACCGGCTTTCAGCACCATTTCATAAGCCGGCAGCGGCAGCGCAGCCTGCGTCAGGCGCTGCGCCTCTTTTTCGTATTCGCCAAAAAGCGTAAAGAGCAGGGGCACGTTGGCTTCCTCAAAGTTGTAGCGCGATTGTTCGACTTCGTTCTGATGATAGACATCGCCATAGCGCACGGCGCGACCGTCCGGCGCGATGGCCCAGACGAGTTCATAGACGTTTTCCACGCCTTGCAGATACATCGCCAGGCGCTCCACTCCGTAGGTGATTTCGCCCGTGACCGGACGGCAGTCGATGCCGCCGACTTGCTGGAAATAGGTGAACTGGGTGATTTCCATGCCATCGAGCCACACTTCCCAGCCCAGCCCCCAGGCGCCCAGCGTGGGGTTTTCCCAGTCGTCTTCAACGAAGCGGATGTCGTGCACCAGCGGGTCAATGCCCAGCGCGCGCAGGCTGTCGAGGTATTGTTCCTGAATGTCGTCGGGCGAAGGTTTGAGGGCGACCTGAAACTGGTAATAGTGTTGCAGGCGGTTCGGGTTTTCCCCGTAGCGGCCATCTTTGGGACGGCGCGAGGGCTGCACGTAAGCGGCGTTCCACGGCTCGGGGCCGATGGCGCGCAGGCAGGTGGCCACATGCGACGTGCCCGCGCCGACTTCCAGGTCAATCGGCTGCATCAATACGCAACCGCGCTGGGCCCAGAACTGCTGCAAGGTGAGGATGATGTCCTGAAATGTTGGCTTGTTTGCGGAAACCATAGATTTATCCAGAAACGGGCGAAGTCGCCACGGGTAAAAAGCAGGATTTTACTACCGCATCCGCTTGCGCGGCGCGGCTGGGCGCGTGCCTCAGGCGAGTTTTTCGCCGTGTTCGCGGGTGGCGTGGAACTGCACTTGCGGCCATTTTTCCATCGTCACATCAAGGTTGTAGCGGCTGCTGGCCAGATAGACCGGGTTGCCGTCCACGTCGCGGGCGAAGCGCGAGAATTGTTCGCGTTCAAAATTCTTGCGGCTGCCTTCATCCGGAAAGGTCAGCCAGCGGGCGGTGTGAATGTCGGCGTTTTCAAAAATTGCGTCGACCTTGTATTCATCCTTCAAGCGTTGGGCGACAACTTCAAATTGAAGCTGCCCCACGGCACCGAGCAGAAAGCTGCCGTCGTCCAGCGTGAATACCTGAATCGCGCCTTCTTCGCCCAGCTCTTGCAAGCCCTTTTGCAACTGCTTGGCTTTCAGCGGGTCGCGCAGGCGCGCGGCGCGGAAGAGTTCTGGCGAAAAATACGGAATGCCGCGAAAGCCAAGCGCCTCGCCTTCGCTGAGGGTGTCGCCAATCTGAAACTGGCCGTGGTTGTGAATGCCGATGATGTCTCCGGCCACGCCATCTTCTTTATGCACCCGTTCGTTGGCCATGAAGGTGAGCGCGTTGGCGAGCTTGATTTCACGGTTTGCCCGCACATGCTTCACCTTCATGCCGCTGCTGTAGCGCCCGGAGCAGATGCGGAAAAAGGCGATGCGGTCGCGGTGGCGCGGGTCCATGTTGGCCTGGATTTTGAAGACAAAGCCGGTGAAGGGCGCTTCTGCCGGTGCGACAAAACGCGCGCCCGCGTCGCGCGGCTGCGGCGGCGGCGCCCAGTCGATGAGTGCCTGCAAGATTTCCTGCACGCCAAAGTTGTTGATGCCCGAACCGAAAAAGACCGGCGTTTGCCGTCCGGCAAGAAAATCGTCCAGCGAAAACGGGTTGGCCGCGCCGCTTAACAGTTCCACATCGTCGCGCAACTGGCCGATTTCCAGCGGGAACAGCGCGTCCAGTTGCGCGTTGTCCAGTCCGGCGATGATTTCCGCCTGCGAGCGCGTCTCTTCCCCCGCCGCAAAGCGCAGCAAATGCTGGTGCAGCAAATGCCAGACACCGTGAAACGCTTTGCCCGAACCAAGCGGCCAGGTAATCGGCGCGCATTCGATTTTCAGCACGTCCTCGATTTCGGCGAGCAGGTCGAAGGGGTTTTTTACCTCGCGGTCGAGCTTGTTGATGAAGGTGATGATGGGCGTGTTGCGCAGGCGGCAGACTTCCAGCAGCTTGATGGTCTGCGCTTCCACGCCCTTGGCAGCGTCGATGACCATCACGGCGGCATCGACGGCGGTGAGCACGCGGTAGGTGTCTTCCGAAAAATCCTGGTGCCCCGGGGTGTCCAGCAGGTTGATGGTGTGGCCGCCATATTCAAACTGCATCACCGAGCTGGTCACCGAAATGCCGCGTTCCTTTTCTACTTCCATCCAGTCGGAAGTGGCGTGGCGGCTGGATTTGCGCGCCTTCACCGTGCCCGCAAGCTGAATCGCGCCGCCAAACAGCAGCAGTTTTTCGGTCAGCGTGGTCTTGCCCGCGTCCGGGTGGGAAATGATGGCAAAGGTGCGGCGGCGGGCAACATCGCGCAGCAACTCGGGCGGAAAGGCGGAAGAATCGGCGGTGTTCATGGGAAAAGGGCGGTCAAAATCAAACCCGGCATTTTACCGCCCCCGCCCTGAACCGCAGCGGCGCAACGGGCATACAATGCGCCTTGCGGCGATGCTGCGCCGCAACACAACAACCGAAAGGGGCTTGCCACATGAATAGCAGCGCACTTGCGCTCCGGATTGTCGAAATCCTGTTTCCGCTTTTCGCCATTACCGCGCTCGGCTTCGTCGCCGGCAAGCGGATGCGCCCTGACTTGCACCACGCCAACCGTCTTTCCATGGACGTGTTTACCCCTTCGCTGACCTTCGCAGCCCTGGCCGGGCACGAATTTCACCTCACTTCCTACCTGCCCCTGCTGGCCGCCTGTTTGCTCTATCTCATCCTTGCCGCGTTGAGCGGGCTGGCGCTGGCGAAGGCCGGCAACTGGCAGGTGCGCACCGTGTTGCCGCCGATGACGTTCAACAACAGCGCCAACCTTGGCCTGCCGCTGGCCGTGTTTGCCTTTGGCGAACAGGCGCTGGCGCCCGCCGTGGCGCTGTTCATCCTCACCAGTCTGGCGCACTTTTCTTTCGGCGCCTGGCTGCTGGATCGCAGCATCCGCCTGCGCACGGTCTGGCGCGTGCCTACCGTGTTTGCCGCCCTGCTTGGCGTGCTCGTCAGTGTGCTCGGCATTCCGGTCTGGCCGCCTTTGATGAGCGCCATCAAGATGCTGGGCGACGTAGCCATCCCCATGATGCTGTTCGCCCTCGGCGTGCGCATCGCGCAATCGAAAATCGAATCCATGCGTCTCGGTCTGGCTGTCGCCGTCGCCCGTCCCGTCAGCGGCATGTTCATCGCCTGGGCGCTCGCCCATGCGCTTCACCTGCCGCCAGAGCAAGCCGCGCTGTTCATGGTCTACGGCAGCCTGCC
>JAFSWK010000233.1 GCA_017444505.1 Rhodocyclaceae bacterium
ACGCTGGCGTTTTACTGGCCGATTCGCGGCGAAATTGACCTGCGCCCCTTCGTGGCCGACTGGCTCGCCGCCGATGCTGCGCGCCGCGCCGCGCTGCCTGTCGTCACCGCGCGTGATGCGCCGCTGGCCTTTCACCGCTGGCAGCCAGATTCGCCCATGCGCACCGGCGACTACGGCATCGCCATTCCCGCGCAAGCGGAAAGTTGTACGCCCGATGTCTTGCTGATTCCGATGAATGCCTTTGACGCGCGCGGCACGCGCATCGGCTACGGCGGCGGTTATTACGACCGCACGCTGGCCACTTTGCCCACGGCCACCGCCATCGGCATCGCTTTTGAGCTGGCGCGCGTAGCCGATGCCCTCGCCCAGCCGCACGATGTGCCGATGCACTGGCTGGTGACGGAAGCGGGCGCGTTTGCCGCCGCGCCGCAAGCGCAATAAAAAAACCGCCCGTGGCAACGGGCGGTTTTGGGTGCGGCGCGCGACACGGCGGCTTATTCGCTATCCTCGTCCACAGGCAAAATTTCCATGCGCAGGCTGGCGTCTTCGCTGCTGTGCAGGGTTTCCACGCCGGGCGCAATCCCTACGGGCGGCACGGGCGCATCCGCCGCCGGGATTTCTTCCGCAGCGGGCACTTCTTCCTGCACCGGCACTGCGGCGGGTTCTTCGACGAATTCAATGACCTTTATCCGCCCCTCTTCGGCTTCGGCTTCGTCGGCCTGCGGCGCTTCTTGTTGCGGCTGTGGCGCTTCTTTCAGCGCCGGCGCGGCCTTTTCTTCGGCAACACCCGCCGGTTTTTCGATAACTTGCATTTCGGGCGCAGGCGCAGCTTGCGCGCTGGGCGCTTCTTCTTTTTGCGGCGCTTCTTCTTCAACAATGCCGCCGCCGAGCAGTTTGTAGATTGTGATGCGGTTACTGGCATCCGAGAAGCGGGTCACAATCAGGCTTTGCTCGGCGGAATTGCGGGTGCGCTGCGCGTCGAGCAAATTAAGGTGACTATCCAGACCGCTGCGGTAGCGGGCTTCCGAGAGGCGCTCGTTCTCACGCGCGGCGGTGGCCAGCGCTTCGCCCGCCGAGAGCTGCTCGGCCAGCGTGGCGCGGGCGGCCAGCGCGTCGGCCACTTCGCGGAAGGAAGTCTGAATCGCCTGCTCATAACGCGCCACGGCAATATCCTTGCCAATCTCGGCAGCATCCAGACTGGCGGAGAGTTTGCCGGCGGTGAAAATGGGCAGCGAAATCTGCGGCACAAAGCTCCAGATGGAGTTGCCGCTTGAGAAGAGTTTATCCAGTTCGCTGCTGGCCACGCCGGTGCTGGCGGTGAGCGTGATGCTCGGGAAGAAGGCGGCGCGCGCCGCGCCAATGTTGGCGTTGGCGGCCTTCAACTGCTGCTCGGCAGCGAGAATGTCCGGACGCGAGAGCAGGATTTCAGAGGAAATCGGCTGGCTCAAATCCGGCAGCGCGGCAAAACCATCCTGCATGTGCGCAGGCAACAGCACGTCTTCGACACTGGCGCCGGTGAGCAACACCAAGGCGTTGTAGGCCTGGTCGAACGCCGTTTTCTGCTGCGCGGCAGTGATGCGGGCGCTTTCTGCGGCAGTCTGCGCCTGCGCCACATCCAGCGCCGAGACCGCGCCGGCATCAAAACTGCGTTGCACCAAATCCAGCGACTGACGGCGCGACTCCAGCGTGTCTTCGGCCAGCGCCAGCAATTCGCGCTGCGCGGCCACGTTCACCCAGGCGCGCGCAGTCTCGGCAATCACCGTATTGCGCGCGCTGCGCACCGCTTCGACGCTGGCCAGATAGTTCGCCAGCGCCTGGTCTTTCAGGCTGCGCACGCGGCCAAAAAAGTCCAGCTCATACGAAGCAAGACCTACCGTGGCGCTGTACGTGCGGCTGGTCATTTCCCGTCCGGTCATGGAAAGGTCGGCAGGCGTGTGCTGCGCCGTCTGCCCGCCAACGGCGGCGATGGCGGGAAACTGCTCGGCGGCCTGAATGCGGTATTGCGCACGCACCTGCTCGGCGGTGAGGCTGGCGACGCGCAAATCGCGGTTGTGTTCCAGCGCGCGCTCGATCAGGGCGCACAGGCGCGTGTCGGAAAAGAAGTCGCGCCAGGCAATTTCCGCGAAATTGCCTGGCGGCTGCGCGCCCGGTTCGGCCTTCTCCTGAACGGGCTTCCATTGTTCTTCGACCGGCGCTTGCGGACGCTCATAAGCCGGCGCCATGCTGCACGCGCTGAGCACGGCAGCGGCGAGCAGGGAAAGGGAAGGATGATGCAGCCTCATACGGTCTCCTTGCGGCGGAACTGCCGCTGGATAACGACATAGAAAAGCGGGATAAAGAAAATACCCAGCAACGTAGCAAAAATGGTGCCGCCCAGCACGCCCGTGCCGATGGAGTGCTGACTGGACGCGCCCGCGCCGCTGGCCTTGACCAGCGGCAGCACGCCCATGCTGAAAGCCAGCGAGGTCATGATGATCGGACGCAGACGCATCCGCGCCGCTTCCAGCGTGGCTTGCATGGCATCCACGCCTCGGTCGACCTGCTCCTTGGCAAATTCGACGATGAGGATGGCGTTTTTCGCTGACAGGCCAATGGTCGCCAGCAGGCCAATCTGGAAGTAGATGTCATCGGCCAGACCGCGCGCGGTGACGGCGAGCACGGCACCAAACACGCCCAGCGGCACCACGAGCACAACGGCAAACGGCACTACCCAGCTTTCGTACAACGCCGCCAGACACAGGAAGACGACCAGCAGCGAGAGCGCATAGAGCGCCGGTGCCATGGCGCTGGAAAGACGTTCTTCGTAAGACAGCCCCGTCCAGTCCACGCCAATGCCGGGAATCTGCTCGGCCAGCTCTTCCATGCGATCCATCGCCTGCCCCGAAGAAAAGCCCGGTGCGGCCTCGCCCTGAATCTGCATCGCACCCACGCCGTCGTAGCGTTCCAGTTGCGAAGGGGCAAAGCTCCATTTGCCGGTCATGAAGGCAGAAAACGGCGTCATCTCACCGGCACTGTTGCGCACATACCAGCGATTGAGGTCGTCAGCATTCATGCGCGAGAAGTCATCGCCCTGCATCACCACGCGCTTGACGCGCCCACGGTCGATGAAGTCATTGACATACAGGCTGCCCATGGCGATGGACAAGGTGCTGTTGATGTCCGCCACGTTTACGCCCAGCGTCATGGCCTTGTCGCGGTCGATGCTGATTTCATACTGCGGGCTGTCTTCCACGCCGTTGGGGCGCAGGTTGGCCAGCATCGGGTCTTGCATCGCCATGCCCAGCAACTGGTTGCGGGCAGCCAGCAGTTTGTCGTGCCCCATATCGACGCGGTCTTGCAGCACCATGCTGAACCCGCCCGACGTGCCCAGGCCGGGAATGGCCGGCGGCACGAAGGTGAATACCTGCGCCTCCTTGATGGATTGCGACAGCGCCACCATCGCCCGCCCCTGGATGGCGCGCGCCGAGTCTTTGACCAGATCTCGATCTTTCCAGTCTTTCAAACGGATGAAGGCCAGCGCGACATTCTGCCCTGTGCCGGAAAAGCTGAAGCCCGCCACGGCCATCACCGATTCCACGCCCGGACTTTCGTTTTCCTCGAAATACTTGCGCATCTTCTCCATCACATCCAGCGTGCGCTCCTGCGTGGCGCCCGCCGGCAGCATGATTTGCGCAAACAGCACGCCCTGATCCTCTTCCGGCAGGAAGGCGGTAGGCAGGCGCATGAAGGTAAACACCAGCCCGCCGACCAGCAGCAGGTAGATGAAGAAGAAGCGCACGCCACGGCGCAGGATTTTCTCTACGGACGATTGGTATGAGCCGGTGAGACGGGCAAACCAGTCGTTGAACCAGTGGAAGAAGGCGCCCAGCGGGCCGCCTTCGCTCAGGTGGTGGCCTTGCTCCACGGGTTTGAGAATGGTGGCGCACAGCGCCGGTGTAAACACGATAGCGACCAGCACCGACAAGCCCACGGCAGCGGCAATCGTCACCGAGAACTGGCGGTAAATCACGCCCACCGAACCAGGGAAGAAGGCCATCGGGATGAACACGGCAGAGAGCACCAGACCGATGCCGACCAGCGCGCCGGTAATCTGCTCCATGGATTTTTTCGTCGCCTCTTTGGGCGAAAGCCCTTCTTCGCTCATCACGCGCTCGACGTTTTCCACCACCACGATGGCGTCATCAACCAGCAGACCAATCGCCAGCACCAACCCGAACAGGGTCAGCGTATTGATGGAAAAACCCAGCGCCGCCATGACGCCGAAGGTGCCCAGCAGCACCACCGGCACCACCAGCGTGGCAATCAGTGTGGCGCGCACGTTCTGCAAAAACAGATACATCACGCAGAACACCAGGATGATGGCTTCAATCAGCGTTTCAATCACCGAATGGATGGAAATGCGCACGAAGGGCGTGGTATCAAACGCGGTCATCACGTCCACGCCATCGGGGAACGAGGGGCGCAGCTTTTCCACCGCCTCTTCCACTGCGTCGGCGGTGGCCAGGGCGTTTGCCCCCACCGCCAGCTTGATGGCCAGACCGGCTGCGGGCTGCCCGTTGTAGCGCCCGCTGAAGTTGTAGATTTCCTGCCCCAGTTCAACGCGCGCCACGTCTTTCAGCCGCACTTCGCTGCCATCAAGCTGCTTTTTCAGCACGATGCGCTCAAATTCTTCCGCCGTCTGCAAGCGGCTGCCAGCGGTAATCGAGGCGGTATAGCCCTGCCCCGGCACGGAAGGCGTGCCGCCCAGTTGCCCGGCGGAAATTTCCACGTTCTGCGTGCGCAGGGCGGCCAGCACGTCGGAGGGCATCAGCCGGTACGCCACCAGTTTGGCCGGATCCAGCCAGATGCGCATGGAATACTGACCGCCGAACACCTGCACATCACCCACGCCTTCAACGCGCGAGAGCGGGTCACGCACCGTGGTCACCAGAAAGTCGCCCAGGTCGCTGTTGCCCTTGCTGCCGTCCAGCGAAATGAAGGCCAGCACCATGAGGATGTCGGAGAGCGACTTGGTCACCTGCAAGCCCTGCTGCTGCACCACATCGGGCAGCAGCGGCACGGCCAGTTGCAGCTTGTTCTGCACCTGCATCTGGGCAACGTCCGGGTCGGTACCGGCGACAAAAGTGAGCGTGGTGCTGGCGCGACCGAAGGAATCGGACGTGGAATCCATGTACAGCAGGCCATCAAGCCCGGTCATCTTTTGCTCGATGATCTGCGTCACCGAGTCTTCCAGCGTTTTCGCGTTCGCGCCCGGATAGGAAGCCTGAATCGTCACCGAAGGTGGCGCGATGTTCGGGTATTGTGAGACCGGCAGCGTCAGAATCGACAGGCCGCCGGCCAGCATGATGATGATGGCGATCACCCAGGCAAATACCGGACGATCAATGAAAAAGCGAGCCATGGTGCGGCTTCCTCCCCGTTATTCTTTTGCCTCGGACGACGCGGGTTCCGGCGCGGAGGTCGCCGCCTCGCCCGCCGCCTCATCTGCCACCGGCGCCATGGTCGGCATGTCCGCCATTTCCGACATGCCCGCCATGCCGCTCATGCCGTCCATGGAAGGCTGCGGCGCATCGCCAAATTCGGTAGCCTGCACGTCCGCGCCCGGGCGCACCCATTGCAGCCCTTCGACAATCACGCGGTCGCCTTCGTTCAGCCCGCTGGTCACCACCCAGTAATCACCGATGGATTGCTCGGTTTCGACGACGCGCTGTTCCACCTTGTTCTGCGCATTGACCAGCGTGACCATCGCCTGACCCTGCTGGTTGCGCATCACGCCCAGGTGCGGCACCAGCGCGGCATTGTGGCGCACGCCCTGTTCCAGACGCGCACGTACAAACATGCCCGGCAGCAGTTCGTATTGCGGATTGGGCACGACCACGCGCATGGTCACACTGCCGGTATTTTCATCGACCGAGACTTCGGCAAATTCCAGCCTGCCTTGCTCCGCATATTCGCTGCCGTCTTCCAGCAGGATGGTGACCGGCACCGCCGTTTCTTCCACTTTGCCCAGCTTGCCCGAAACAAAGTCTTGACGCAGGCGCAGCATTTGCGCGCTCGATTGCGTGACATCGACATAAATCGGGTCAAGTTGCTGCACGGTAACCAGCACACCAGCCTGATTGCCCGTCACCAGCGCCCCCTGCGTAACGCTGGAACGCCCGGCACGCCCGCTGATGGGGCTTTTCACGCGGGTGTAGTCCAGATCAATGCGCGCGCTGCGCACGGCAGCTTCGGCGGCTTTTTGTTCGGCCTGCGCCAGCAGCAGGGCGGACTGCGCGTCTTCGCGCTGTTGCTGGCTGACGGCGGCAATCTCGCCCAGATTTTCATAGCGTTTGGCCGTGGATTTGGCCGAAGTCAGTTGCGCTTTCGCCTTCGCCAGCTTGGCCTGCGCGCTGTCATACGTCGCCTGATAGCTGGACGGGTCAATCTGATAGAGCACCTGTCCGGCCTTGACCTGCGCACCTTCTTCAAACAGGCGCTTTTGCACGATGCCGGTGACCTGCGGACGCACTTCCGCGACCAGATGCGGTTTCGTGCGCCCCTGCAATTCCGTGACCAGCGGCACATCCTGCAATTTCACCGTCACCACGCTGACCGTCATCTGCTGCGCGCCCGCACCCGGCGCGCCCGGCTTGCCCGCCGCGCCCGGCCCTTTTTGCTGGCCGCAGGCGGCCAATACGCACGCTGCCACGGTCGCCGTCACCATCCATCGCACTTTCAATGTGGTATGCGTCATTGCAACACTCCCGTTTTCTGCTACGGTCTGCGCGGCCACCCATCTGAGACGCCCGCCCGACCCTTCTTCTTAAGCCATGAACCAAAAAGCGGCCTCCGCGCGGGAGACCGAAAAAACCGCAAATCGCCTGCCCGAAGACAACGCATCCGCGCAGGCCAAGCGTGCATCGTACAACGAAACATGCCTTTCGGACACGCCCGCGCGCCTCAATTCGCACGCCGTCGCGCCAAGCGTGCGCCGCCTACAACGCACCCGCCGCTTCCAGCAGCGGTTGCAGCTCGCCGCTGGCGGCCATTTCGCGCACGATGTCGCAGCCGCCGATGAATTCGCCGTTGATGAACAACTGCGGCAGCGTCGGCCAGTCGGCATAGGTTTTCACGCCCTGGCGCAGTTCGTCGCTTTCCAGCACGTTGAAGGCCACCAGTTTTTTCACCCCGGCCTGCTTCAAAATCTGCGCCACGGCGCCCGAAAAGCCACACTGCGGAAACTGCGGCGTGCCTTTCATGAAGAGCACAACAGGGTTGGATTTGACTTGTTCGTCGATGAATTTTTGTACGTCTTCCATGTGTTTGTTCCTCGTTGGGGAGAGATGGCTCAGAAAGTGAAGCCGTGTTGTACTTCGTCGGGATGGGCGTTTTCCAGAATGGCCAGCAGCGGCGCGAGCACCGCGTAGCGCCGGCACACCGGCCACAGCCAGCCAAGCATTCGCGGCAACTCGCCCAGATAGCCGGTTTTGCCGTCGCGGTAAGCCAGCCGGGCGAAAATGCCCAGCACTTTCAGGTGGCGCTGCACGCCCATGAAATCGAACTGGCGCTGGAAGAGGGCAAAATCTTCCGGCACCGGCACGCCAACGCGGCGCGCGCCGTCCCAGTAGCGAATCAGCAGGTCGAGCAAAAATTCTTCTTCCTGCGAGACGAAGGCGTCTTTAAGCAGCGAAAGGATGTCGTAACTGACTGGCCCGCGCACCGCGTCCTGAAAGTCAATCAGCACCGGACGTGGCCCTTGCGCGGGCAGCATGAGGTTGCGAATCTGAAAATCGCGGTGCACAAACACCTGCGCCTGCGCGAGGTTATCCGCCGCAATGGTTTCAAACACCGCTTCCAGCCGCGCCCGCGTCGCCTCATCCAGCGGCTTGCCCAGATGGCGGTCAAGATACCAGTCGGGAAACAGGCGCATTTCGCGCATCAGCAATTCGTGCGAATACGGCGGCAGTGCGCTGGCATCCAGCCGCTGCATGGCAATCAGCGCGCCGATGGCGTCGATATACAGCGAGTGCACTTCGCCGGGCGAAGGCGCAGGCTCGGCCAGCAGCGCGTGTTTCAGCGTCACATCGCCCAAATCGTTCATAAGAATGAAGCCTTGCGCCACATCCTCGGCCAGCACTTGCGGCACATACAGGCCGCCATCGGCCAGTTGCTGACGAATCGCCAGCCACGGGCGGCAATCTTCGTGCTCCGGCGCGGCATCCATTACCACCAGTGAGCGCCCGTCGGCCTCGCGCACACGGAAATAGCGGCGAAAACTGGCATCCGCGCTGGCGGCGGCGAGTTCAAAGGGACGGCCATCGAGCTGTTGGCGCAACCATTCAGAAAGTTGGGCAGTGCGGGGCATGTGGGCGCGTCCGTGTACAATCTCGGGGGCGTGGATTATCGCCCGAAACCCGCCCGGAGACAGCGGTGACGGGTTCTTTTTGTGGCACGAGGACAAAAATTTTGAGACAACAGCGCTTTGGCGGTTTCCTTGGGCAAGCGGCACTGGCAGCATGGCTGACCGCGCTCGCACCGCTGGCCGCCTGCGCTGCGGAAAACAGCGGGCGGGAAGGCAAAACCACACTCTTTGGCGACGTGGAAATCCGTCGCAACCGCATTGAACTGTCCGCCCCGCAAACGCTTGCGGTTGCGGTTGCACCCCAGCCGGCCAGCCTGCCGCCTGCCGTTGACCTCGCCGCGCCTGCGAACCATGCGGCAAACGATGCCGAAGCGCCCGCGCCCGCCGCAGTCTCCATCTCCGACTTCGTCGGCCCGCCCCGCCCGAAACACCTCACCGCGCCTGCCCCGGTGACAGAAACCATGGAAAACACGGAAAGCGCACCGTCGGTTGCCGTCGTTACGGAAAGCGTCGCGCCCGCTGCCGAAAGCGCTACTGCAGCGCCCGATGAAAGCAGCCTCTCCGTCCGCGAAGGCGTGACCACGCTGCAAGCCGAGCGCATCCACGGCCAGCGTTTTGGCGAGCTGATGGCCAGCGGCGACGTGGAAATCCAGCGCGCCGACCTGCACTTGCGCGCCGACGAACTGCGCTACGACGAACTGCAAGACCGCGTCTCGGCCACCGGCAACGTGCGCGTGCGCAATCCGGCGGGGCTGACCATCACCGGCCCCAGCGCAGACATCACGCTCTACACCCGCAGCGGCGAAATCCATGCGCCGCATTACTGCTACGAGCCCGCCGAAGAAGCCCGTGCCCCCACGCTGTTGGAAGAACTCACCGGCAAGGCCAGCCGTCCCTCGTTTTCGGGCGAGGGGCACGCGCAATCGCTGCGTTTTGAAGGCGAAAACCACTACCGGCTGGAACGCGGCACCTGGTCGACTTGCCGAGGACCGGATCCGGACTGGTACATCCGCGCCGATGATTTGCAGCTGGATTTCGACCGCTCGCGGGGCGAAGTTGAAGATTCCGTGCTGGTCTTCAAAAACACGCCCATCCTCTGGTGGCCGTGGGCGAAATTCCCGCTGGATTCCCGCCGTCAGTCAGGCTTTCTGGCGCCGACGGTTACGCTCTCCAGCCGCAAAGGGGTGGACTTGTCCGTGCCGTATTACTGGAACATCGCGCCCAATTACGATGCCACCCTCACCCCCCGCCTGCTCACCCGGCGCGGCATGATGCTCGGCGCTGAATACCGTTATCTCACCCGCCAATACGGCAGCGGCACCTTCCGTGGCGAATGGATGCCTGACGACCGCAAACGCGGCAGCTCGCGCGCGCTGGGTTCCTGGCAACATCTGCACGCTTTGCTGCCCGGGCTTGCGGCCAGCGTCGATTTCAACGCCGTGAGCGACGCCGAATATTTCGACGACATCAGCTCGCAGGTGCAAACTTCCGCGCTCACCCACCTTTCACGCAATGTCGCACTCAACTACACCGGCGGCGGCTGGTGGCAAGCCTCACTACAAGCGCAAGCCTGGCAAACACTGGGAGCCGAAAACTACGCCAGTGCGCCCTACCAGAAAATGCCGGAATTCGCCCTCACGGCCAACCGCGCACTGCCCGGCGGCCTGCGTTTTACGCTTGACAGCACATGGACGGATTTCGACCTGCAACACCGGCTGGATAATCTCGCCCGCGGTACGCGCCTGTACGCCTATCCGCAAATCGGCTGGGATTTTGAACGCCCGGAAGGTTTCCTCAAACCGCGCATCGGCATCAACTACACCCGCTACAACCTTGACAACCAGCCCATCCAGAACGGGCGCACCGAAATCACCCGCAGCCTGCCCGTGTTCAGTCTGGACAGCGGCCTGTTCTTTGACCGCTATGCCACATGGCGCGGTCGTGATTTCCGCCAGACGCTGGAGCCGCGCCTGTTCTACGTCTATGCCCCGTATCGCGATCAGGACGACATTCCGCTATTTGACACTGCCCGCTATGACTTCGGCATGGCGCAAATCTTTTCCGAAAACCGCTATGCAGGCAAAGACCGCTTTGCCGATTCCAATCAGGTCACGCTGGCGCTGACCTCGCGCCTGATTGAGGAAGCCAGCGGTGCCGAACGGCTGCAACTCATGCTCGGCCAGCGTTATTACTTTGCCGACCGCAAAGTGCTGCTGCCCCGCGAGAAAGCAACGCAGTCGAACCGCTCGGACTTGCTGGCGCAGGTGCGCGGCGAGCTTGGCTACAACGTCTCGGTCAGCTCTTCCCTGCAATACAACCTGGACGACCGGCGCAGCGAACGCTACAACGTCGGCATCCGCTATCTGCCCGCCGCCGGCAAAACGCTGGCCGCCGGCTACCGCTATGCCAATGATGTGCTGCACGAAGTCGACGTGGCCGCGCAGTGGCCGGTGTTCCAGAACTGGCTGCTGGTCGGGCGCGTGAGCCGCTCCATCATGGATGACCGCGTCACCGACGCCATCGGCGGCCTCGAATACAACGCCGGCTGCTGGCGCGTGCGCACCGCCGTGCATCATTACACCACCACCAACAACAAGGTGAATAACACCTTCTTCGTCCAGCTTGAACTCAACGGTCTGGGCGCGCTGGGCACCAATCCGGTCGACCTGCTGCGCCGCCGTGTGCCCGGCTACGGCCAGATTGGCAGCACGCTGGATAATCCCGCCTTCTAACCCTTTCGTCCACGCCCACTACACCCATGCCGAACTCTGCCCGCCTCTTCCGCCCCCTGTTGTATATCGCCAGCGCCGCGCTGGCATCCGCCCTTGCCCTGCCTGCCGCAGCCGCCAAAGCGCCGCCCGCGCGCGAGGCCGAGCGCAGTTACAGCTCGCAAGGCACGGTCGATGGTGTCGCCGCCATCGTCAATCAGGACATCATCACCAGCCGCGAATTTGACGAACGCATGGAGCAAACCCGCGCGCGGCTGGCCAAACAAAGCGTCCGTCCGCCCGAAGCCGTGCTTGCCCGGCAAGTACTCGAACGGCTGATTCTGGACAAAATCATCGCCCAGCGCGCGGCAGAAGGCGGCATTCGCGTCAGCGACAAAACGCTGGAAATGGCGCTGGCGCAAATTGCCGAAAACAACCGCACCGACATGGACGGGCTGAAAAAGCGCGTTGCCGAAGAAGGCATGTCCTGGCCCGCCTTCCGCGAACAAATCCGTGGCGAAGTCCTGCAAGCGCGCGTGCGCGAACGCGACATCGACCCCACCATCCAGGTCTCTGATGCCGAGCTGGACAACTTCCTCAACACCCAGAAAAGCGCCTTTTCCGGACGTGAATACCAGGTCGCCCACATTCTGCTCTCCGCCCCCGAAGGTGCCAGCGAGGAAGACTGGAAACGCTTGCAGGCGCGTGCAGCCGAAATCGAACGCAAACTGAGCGCAGGCGAACACTTCGCCCGGCTGGCCGCGCAATATTCGCAAGCGCCGGACGCCGCCCAGGGCGGCCTGCTGGACTGGCGGCCTGCCGAGCGCCTGCCTTCCGTGTTTGCCGAAGCCATCCTCAAGCTCTCGCCCGGCCAGCGCGCGCCCGTCATCCGCAGCGACGCGGGCTTGCACATCGTCATGCTGGTGGACGCGCGCGGCGGCGAACTCTCGCAGGGCGAAGAAACCCTGCAAACCCACGCCCGCCACATTCTCATCAAGACTTCCGAAGTCGTCAGCGACGACGACGCGCAGTCCCGCCTGCTGGCCTTGCGCGAACGCATCCGCCACGGCGAAAGTTTCGCGGAAATCGCCCGCGTACATTCTGCCGACCTCAACGGCGCCAACGGCGGCGACCTGGGCTGGCTCACCCCCGGCGACACTGTCCCCGCCTTTGAGCGCGCCATGGACGCGCTCGCCCCCAACGAACTGAGTGAGCCGGTGAAAAGCCAGTTTGGCTGGCACCTCATTGAAGTGCTGGAACGCCGCAAATCTTCACTCAATGACGAACAGAAACGCAAACTCGCCTATCAGGTCATCGCCCGTCGCAAGGCCGAAGAAGCCTTCAACGAATGGCTACAGGAAGCCCGCGACAGCGCCTACGTCGACATCCGCATCCCACAGATTGGTGAAGCCCCATGAGTGCGAAGCCCACCATCCTCGCCGTCACCAGTGGCGAGCCTGCCGGCATCGGCCCGCGCCTGTGCGGCGCGCTGGCAGGCGAACTTACGCCGCAGCAACGCATCGTCGTGCTGGGTGATGAACGCTGGCTGCGCCAGCAAATCCACCCCGCCATCACCCTGCGCCCTTACGCGCCCAACAACCCGCCCGGTCTGCTGGAAGTGTTGCACATTCCGCTTGCCGCCCCCGTCACGCCCGGCCAGCCGGACGCACGCAACGCCCCCGCCGTGCTCGACATGCTGGCGCGCGCCACCAATGGCTGTCTGGACGGCGAATTTGCCGCCCTCATCACCTGCCCCGTGCAAAAAAGCGTCTTGTGCGAAGCCGGCATCGCCTTCAGCGGCCACACCGAATATCTGGCCGCGCGCACCGGCGCTTCCCGCGTCGTCATGATGTTCGCCGCCGAGCGCCTGCGCGTCGCACTGGCCACCACGCACCTGCCGCTGGCCGCCGTGCCCGCCGCGCTCACCGCCAGCGTGCTACGCGACGTACTGCGCATTTTGCTCGACGCCCTCACGCGCCAGTTTCGCATCGCGCACCCGCGCGTACTCGTCGCCGGTCTCAACCCGCACGCAGGGGAAGACGGACATCTGGGCGACGAAGAACAGCGCATCCTCACCCCCGTGCTGGAAGAACTGCGCGCGCAAGGGCACGAGGTCCTCGGCCCGCTGCCTGCCGACACCATTTTCACCCCCCGCCGTCTGGAACAGGCCGACGCCGTGCTGGCGATGTATCACGACCAAGGATTGCCGCCGTTCAAATACGCCAGCTTCGGCAAAGGCGTGAATGTCACCCTCGGCCTACCCATCATCCGCACCAGCGTCGATCACGGCACCGCGCTGGACATTGCCGCCGCCGGCACGATGCCCGACACCGGCAGCCTGCTCGCCGCCGTGCGGCTGGCCGCCCAGCTTTGCGAAGCCCGCGAAGCATGATTGCCCCCGCCGCCGCCCATCACCGTCCGCGCAAGCGTTTCGGGCAAAATTTTCTGGTCGACCAAACGGTTATCCAGCGCATCGTGCGCGCCATCGCGCCGCGCACGCAAGACGCCATCGTCGAAATCGGCCCCGGTCTGGGCGCGCTCACCGGGCAAATCGCCCCCGCGCTCGCGCACCCCCTGCACGCCATCGAAATCGACCGCGATCTGGCCGCCCGCCTGCGCGCGCGTTTTGCGCCGGAACAACTCGTTTTGTTTGAGGCCGACGCCCTGCGCTTTGATTTCCGCCAGTTGCCCGCCCCGCTGCGCGTCATCGGCAATTTGCCCTACAACATCTCCACGCCGCTGCTGTTTCATCTGGCCGAATGTGCCGACCATCTGCAAGACCTCACCTTCATGCTGCAAAAGGAAGTCGTCGACCGCATCTGCGCCAGCCCCGATACGCCCGCCGACAACGGACGGCTGGCCATCATGCTGCAACTGCGCTTTGCCTGCGAGCACCTGTTTGACGTACCGCCAGAGGCCTTCGACCCGCCGCCCAAAGTGCAATCCGCCATCGTCCGCCTCACGCCGCTGCCTGCAAACCGCCCCCGTCCGCGCGATGAAACCCTGTTTGCGCAAATCGTCACCGCCGCCTTCCACCAGCGCCGCAAAACCCTGCGCAACACCCTCGCCCCCTTCCTCACCGCCGAGGCCCTCGCCGCCTGCGGCATCGACCCCACCGAACGCGCCGAACGCCTCTCTGTCGCCGACTTCATCCGCCTGGCCGACTACGCGGCGCAAAACCCGCCCGCCTGAATTTTCCGCACGCCGCGCACCGCGCTATTCCACCACCTGCACCTGCGCCTGGATGCGGGCGGGCAGTTGGGTGCGGGCGCGCAGGGCGCGGGTGATCTGGATGCTGCCGTCGGCATCGACGCGCAGGGCGTGGTCGATACCGTAGCGGCGGGTGTAGTCGCGCCAGTGGCGCGCGCCGGCGATGAAGGGCGCTTTGCTGGCGGCGTCGGAAATCACGCCGGCCTGCGGGCGGGGTGTGACCAGTACGGTGAGCGATTGCGTGCCTTGCGCGGGCGCGCCGCTGCGCGGGTCGATCAGATGGCTGTAGCGGCGGCCATCCAGCTCAAAGTAACGCTGATAGTCGCCAGAGGTGCCCACCGCTTCGCCATCGTAGAGCGGCAGTGTGGCCAGCGGCGCGCCTTCGCGCGGGTGTTGAATGCCGATGCGCCACGGCGTGCCGCCCTTGCTGCCCAGCGCCAGCAAATTGCCGCCGATGTTGATCAGCGCGTTGTGAAAACCGTGCTGACGCAGAATTTCGGCGGCGCGATCCAGCGCGTAGCCTTTGGCGTAGCCGCCCAAATCAATCTGCACGGCGGGGTTTTCGCTGCGCACCGCATCGTGTTCAATGTGCAACTGCCGAATGCCGGGGCGCGTGCGCAAAAACGTCTGCACGGCCTCCCTGTCCGGCAGGCGTGGCGCAAATTCGTCGGCCTGAAAGCCCCACAGCGCAATCAGGCGGCCAATGCCGGGGTCGAACAGACCGTCGCCCAGCGCGCTCAGGCGTTGCGCTTCTTGCAGCAAGGCGGCCAGCTCGCCGCTGACCTGCGCCGTGCGCCCGGCGGCCAGCGCCTCGTTCAGACGGGAAAGCTCGGAAGGCTGCCAGGCGTGCCAGGCGCGGTGCAGGCGGTCAAATTCCCGCAGCACGTCGTCAAACGCAGCCGTGGCCGCGTCGCGCGTATGCCCGCCGTCGTCGTAGATGCTCAAATCCACGCGCGTGCCGAAAACGTAGCCTTCCTGATGCCACACCTGCGGCTGCGGCGCGCAGGCGGCCAGCAGGCACAGTCCCACCGCCAGCAAAACCCGCCGCAGCCCACGCGCAGACGGGCAAATCACGGCAAAAAACGAAAAATCCACAATAAAAACCTGACGGTACTTGATTGGATAGGACACGCTAACATAGAATTTGCAGGTTTCACCTGCGTATCGCTTAGAATTCGCAAACATTCGCCCGCTTGCAACGCGGGCGAATGTTTGTCACCTGCACTGTCACCTGACGAACCTACCCGGAAGATTCTCATGAAAAACGACAAGTACCCGCAATGCCCCCCCGCCTCGCTGGACGACTGGAAGACCGCCGCCAGCCGCCACGCCCCGAATGGCGAGGTCAGCAACCTGAACTGGCAGACGCCCGATGGTATTTCAGTGCGCCCGCTTTATACCAAGGCGGATACCGAGAACCTTCCCTTTGCCGACACGCTGCCGGGCTTTGAGCCTTTCCTGCGCGGCCCGCAGCCGACCATGTACGCCGTCAAGCCGTGGACGATTCGCCAGTACGCCGGTTTTTCCACCGCCGAAGAATCCAACGCCTTCTACCGCAAGGCACTCGCTGCGGGCGGGCAAGGCGTGTCCGTGGCCTTTGACCTGGCCACCCACCGTGGTTATGACAGTGACCACCCGCGTGTGACTGGCGACGTGGGCAAGGCGGGCGTGGCGATTGATTCGGTCGAAGACATGAAAATCCTCTTCGACGGCATTCCGCTCGACCGCATTTCCGTCTCCATGACGATGAACGGCGCCGTGCTGCCGATTCTGGCCGGGTACATCATCGCCGCCGAAGAGCAGGGCGTGTCGCAGGAACAGCTTTCCGGCACGATTCAGAACGACATCCTGAAAGAATTCATGGTGCGCAACACCTATATCTATCCGCCTGCGCCGTCGATGAAAATCATCGCCGACATCTTTCAGTACACCGCCCAGCACATGCCGAAGTTCAACAGCATTTCGATTTCCGGCTACCACATTCAGGAAGCGGGCGCGAACCAGGCCATCGAGCTGGCCTTCACGCTGGCCGACGGTCTGGAATACGTGCGCACCGGCATCAAGAGCGGCATGGATGTCGACGCCTTCGCCGGACGTTTGTCCGACTTATTGGCCATTGGCATGAATTTCTATCTGGAAATCGCCAAGATGCGCGCCGCGCGCCTGCTGTGGTGGCGGCTGATGAAGCAGTTCAACCCGAAAAAGCCCAAGTCCATGATGCTGCGCACGCACTGCCAGACTTCCGGCTGGTCGCTCACCGAGCAAGACCCGTACAACAACGTTGTGCGCACCACGATTGAAGCGATGGCCGCCGTCTTTGGCGGCACGCAGTCGCTGCACACCAACGCGCTCGATGAAGCCATCGCGCTGCCCACCGAGTTTTCCGCCCGCATTGCGCGCAACACGCAGATTCTGATTCAGGAAGAAACCCACATCTGCAACGTCGTCGACCCCTGGGCGGGTTCCTACATGATGGAGACGCTCACGCAAGAGATGGCCGACAAAGCCTGGGCGCTGATTGAAGAAATCGAAGCCATGGGCGGCATGACCAAAGCCGTCGAATCGGGCTGGGCGAAGATGAAGGTAGAAGAATGCGCCGCCGACAAGCAGGCGCGCATTGATTCGGGGCGCGACGTCATCGTCGGCGTCAACAAATACCGGCTGGAAAAGGAAGACCCCATCGAAATCCTCGATATCGACAACCACGCCGTGCGCGAAGCGCAGATTGCCCGCCTGAAGAAAATCCGCGAGACGCGCGACAACGCCGCCGTCGAAGCCGCGCTCAATGCGCTCACCCGCTGCGCCGAAACGGGCGAAGGCAATTTGCTGGACTTGTCCGTCAAGGCCATCCGGCTGCGCGCCACGGTGGGTGAGGTGTCGGACGCGCTGGAAAAAGTCTTTGGCCGCTTCCGCGCCGACCCGCAGGCGGTCTCTGGCGTCTATGCTTCGGTCGTCGACAGCGATGACGACTGGAAAACGCTGAAAGACGAAATCGACGCCTTCACCGCCGAAGAAGGCCGCCGCCCGCGCGTGATGATTGCCAAACTCGGCCAGGACGGGCACGACCGTGGTGCCAAGGTCGTCGCCAGCGCGCTGGCCGACCTCGGCTTTGACATCGACATCGGCCCGCTGTTCCAGACGCCCAAAGAGGCCGCCCGTCACGCAGTGGAAAACGACGTGCACGCGGTGGGCTGTTCCAGTCTGGCCGCCGGTCACAAAACGCTGGTGCCCGAAATCATCCGCAACCTGCACGAGCAGGGCGCGGACGACATCATCGTCTTTGTCGGCGGCGTCATTCCCGCGCAAGACTATGACGCGCTCTACCAGGCGGGTGCCAAGGGCATTTTTGGCCCCGGCACGCCGATTCAGAAAAGCGCCCGCGAAATGCTGCGCCAGATTCGTCTGGCGCGCGGCATGAAGGCGTAAGACGCCGCACCAGCATCCCGCGATGAACGCCCAAATTCCCCACAGCGCACAAGCCAGCGCGCAGGCAAACGCCGCGCTGGTCGAAGGCGTGTTGCAAGGTCAGCGCCGCGCGCTGGCCAAAAGCATCACGCTGGTGGAATCTTCGCGCGAAGACCACCGCCAGCAAGCGCAGGCGCTGCTCACCGCGCTGCTGCCGCACGCTGGCGGCTCGCTGCGGCTGGGCATTTCCGGCGTGCCCGGCGTAGGCAAATCGACGTTCATCGAAGCCTTGGGGCTGTACCTGATTGAGCAGCACCAAAAGCGGGTGGCCGTGCTCGCTGTCGACCCTTCGTCTTCCGTCTCCGGCGGCTCCATTCTGGGCGACAAAACCCGCATGGAACTGCTCAGTCAGCAGACCGCCGCCTTCATCCGTCCCAGCCCGTCGGCGGGCAGTCTCGGCGGCGTGGCGGAGAAAACGCGCGAAACCATGCTGCTGTGCGAAGCGGCGGGCTTTGACGTGCTCATCATCGAAACCGTCGGCGTGGGTCAATCGGAAACCGCCGTCGCCAGCATGACTGACATGTTCTGCCTGTTGCAACTGCCCAACGCCGGCGACGACCTGCAAGGCATCAAAAAAGGCATCATGGAGCTGGCCGACATGGTCGTGGTCAACAAGGCCGATACCGACAAGGTCGCCACCGCCCGCGCCTGCGCCCAAATCAAGACCGCGCTACACATGTTGCGCCCGGCCTCTCCGAACTGGACGGTGCCGGTGCTCAAACTCTCCGCCCTGAAAAAGGACGGTATTGACCAATTCTGGCAAAACGTGCAATCGTTCTACGACACCATGCACGCACGTGGCGAACTACAAGAACGTCGCCACCGGCAGGCCCGCTCCTGGATGTGGGAACTCGTCGACAGCGGCCTGCGCCAGCGTTTCCGCGCCCACCCGCGCGTTCAAGCCCTGCTTACCCGCAGTGAACACGATGTAACCGCCGGACTACTGCCGCCTGCGCTTGCCGCACGGCAGTTGCTCGACGCGCTCGACAGCCCGCCCACAGGCTGACCAACCCACCCTCGCGCGAAGCCGCCGCAAGCGGCTCGCACAACATTTTTCGTTTTACTGGAAGGAGTAACTTCATGCAGGACATCATCCGGAAACTGGACGAGAAACGCGCCCAGGCCCGCCTTGGCGGTGGCCAGAAGCGCATTGACCGCCAGCACGCCAAGGGCAAGCTCACCGCCCGCGAACGCATCGACTTGCTGCTCGATGAAGGCAGCTTTGAAGAGTGGGACATGTTCAAGGAACACCGCTGCAACCAGTTCAACATGGACAAGGAACACATCCCCGGCGACGGCGTCGTCATCGGTTACGGCACCATCAACGGGCGGCTGGTCTTTGTCTTTTCGCAGGATTTCACCGTCTTCGGCGGCGCGCTCTCTGAAACGCACGCTGAAAAAATCTGCAAAATCATGGATCACGCCATGCGCATTGGCGCGCCGGTGATTGGCCTCAACGACTCGGGCGGCGCGCGCATTCAGGAAGGCGTTGATTCGCTGGGCGGCTATGCCGAAGTATTCCAGCGCAACGTGCTCGCCTCGGGCGTGGTGCCGCAAATTTCCCTCATCATGGGGCCGTGCGCCGGTGGTGCCGTGTATTCCCCGGCGATGACCGACTTCATCTTCATGGTGCAAGATTCCTCCTACATGTTCGTCACCGGCCCCGACGTGGTGAAGACCGTGACGCACGAAGAAGTCACCGCCGAAGAGCTGGGCGGCGCCATCACCCACACCACCAAATCCGGCGTGGCCGACATGGGCTTTGAAAACGACGTTGAGGCGCTGATGATGACGCGCCGTCTGGTCGGCTTCATCCCCTCGAACAACCGCGAGAAGCCGCCCAAGATGCCGTCCTATGACCCGGCAGACCGTCTGGACTACTCGCTGGACACCCTCGTGCCCGCCAACGCCAACCAGCCCTACGACATGAAAGAGCTGATTCTCAAGGTCGTCGACGATGGCGACTTCTTTGAGTTGCAGGCCGATTACGCCAAAAACATCCTCATCGGCTTTGGCCGCATGGAAGGCTCGCCGGTGGGCATCGTCGCCAACCAGCCGCTGGTGCTCGCCGGTTGTCTGGACATCAAGAGTTCCATCAAGGCGGCGCGCTTCATCCGTTTCTGCGATGCCTTCAACATCCCCGTCGTCACCTTCGTCGACGTGCCCGGCTTCATGCCCGGCACGGCGCAGGAATATGGCGGCATCATCAAGCATGGCGCCAAGCTGCTCTTCGCCTATGCCGAATGCACCGTGCCCAAAGTCACCGTCATCACCCGCAAAGCCTACGGCGGCGCCTATGACGTGATGAGTTCCAAACACCTGCGCGGCGACGTGAACTTCGCCTGGCCGTCTGCCGAAATCGCGGTGATGGGGCCGAAAGGCGCGGTAGAAATCATTTTCCGCGAAGAGAAAAACGACGCGGAAAAAATCGCCGAGCGCGAAGCCCAGTACAAGGAACGTTTCGCCAACCCCTTCGTGGCGGGTGCCCGGGGCTTTATTGACGACGTCATCATGCCGCACGAGACGCGCAAGCGCATTTGCCGCTCGCTGGCCATGCTGAAAGAGAAAAAGCTGGAAAACCCGTGGCGCAAGCACTCCAACATCCCGCTGTAACCCGACAGAACGAATTACGGAGCAAAACGCATGTTCAAGAAAATCCTGATTGCCAACCGAGGCGAAATCGCCTGCCGGGTCATCAAGACCGCCCGCAAGATGGGCATCCAGACCGTTGCCGTCCATTCCGAAGCCGATAGCGACTCGCTGCATGTGCGCATGGCCGATGAAGCCGTCCATATCGGCCCCGCGCCCTCGCGCGACTCGTATCTGGTGATGGAAAAAATCATCGACGCCTGCAAGAAAACCGGCGCCGAAGCGGTGCATCCCGGCTACGGCTTTTTGTCGGAAAACGAAGAATTCGCCCGCCGTTTGGAAGAGGCCGGCATTGCCTTCATCGGCCCGAAGCACTATTCCATCGCCAAGATGGGCGACAAAATCGAATCGAAAAAGCTCGCCCAGCAAGCCGGTGTCAACACCATTCCGGGCAATAACGACGCCATCGCCGGCCCCGAGGCGGCGGTGAAGGTCGCCCGCGAAATCGGCTATCCGGTGATGATTAAAGCCAGCGCCGGTGGCGGCGGCAAAGGGCTGCGCGTGGCCTACAACGACAAGGAAGCGCACGAAGGCTTCGTCTCCTGCCAGAACGAAGCGCGTTCGAGCTTTGGCGACGACCGCGTGTTCATCGAAAAATTCGTCGAAGAGCCGCGCCACATCGAAATTCAGGTGCTGGCCGATTCCTTCGGCAACACCGTCTATCTGTTCGAGCGCGAATGTTCCATTCAGCGCCGTCACCAGAAAGTGCTGGAAGAAGCGCCCAGCCCCTTCCTGGACGCCAAAACCCGCAAGGCGATGGGCGAGCAGGCCGTGGCGCTGGCCAAGGCAGTGAAGTACCAGTCTGCCGGTACGGTGGAATTTGTCGTCGGCAAAGACAAATCCTTCTACTTCCTGGAAATGAACACCCGCTTGCAGGTGGAACACCCGGTGACGGAAAACATCACCGGCATCGACCTCGTTGAGCAAATGATTCGCATCGCCGCCGGTGAAAAGCTGCCCTTCACGCAGAAAGACCTCAAAATCAACGGCTGGTCAATCGAATGCCGCATCAACGCCGAAGACCCCTTCCGTGGCTTCCTGCCCTCCACGGGTCGTCTGGTCAAATTCATCCCGCCGGAAGAAAACGAGCATGTGCGCGTGGATACCGGCGTCTTTGAAGGCGGCGAAATTTCGATGTACTACGACTCGATGATTGCCAAACTCATCGTGCACGGCAAAGACCGCGATGACGCCATCGAGCACATGCGTGATGCGCTCAACGCCTTTGTCATTCGCGGCATTCATTCCAACATCCCGTTCCAGGCCGCGCTGCTGCAACACCCGAAAGTCGCCACCGGAGATTTCAACACCGGCTTTATTGCCGAGCACTACTCGGACGGCTTTGACCCCTCCATGGTGCCGCACGACGACCCCGTAATGCTGGCCGCCGTCGCCACCTTCGCGCGCAGCCGCTACATCAGCCGCGCCATCCGCGTCGAAGGCCAGATGCCCGGCCACGGACGGCGCGCGCCGCGCGAATGGGTCACGGTGATGAATGGCGAGCACTATCCCATGACCACCGAACCCATCAACGGCGGCCTCGCCCTCACCTGCCAGGGCAAGACCTGGCGCATCATCAGCGACTGGCGCTTTGGCGACCTGCTGCTGCGCGGCACGGTCAATGACGAACCGGTGTGTATGCAACTGGAACGCTGCGGCCTGCGCTATCACATCTCGCACTACGGCCTGCAAGTCAAACCGATTGTGATGACCGCGCACGCCGCCCATCTGCTCTCGCTGATGCCGGTGAAGCAGCCGCCCGACATGTCGCGCTACCTGCTCTCGCCGATGCCCGGCCTGCTGCGTGAAATCTCCGTGCAGGAAGGGCAGGAAGTGAAAGTGGGCGAGAAACTCGCCGTCATTGAAGCGATGAAGATGGAAAACGTCTTGAAAGCGGAAAACGACGTCAAGGTGAAAAAAATCGTCGCCCAACCCGGCGCCAGCCTCTCGGTCGACGAAATCATCATCGAGTTTGAATAAACCCGCGCACGACACAGCAAACGGGGCGAACCTTCACGGTTCGCCCCGTTTTTTTGCGCGCCAGGGTTGCGAGTCGATGTGCTTGCCAGACGGCGGGGCGGGCAAGCTGTTTCCACACGTCGCGGCATCGCGCCCCGCCTCCATCACGGCGTTTCCGCCAATCCCCGCGCCGCATCCGTCGCGCCCCGTTCTGTACACACGCGCATAATCCGCGTGGGCAACCAAGTTGACCTCCCTACGTTTGCTGCGCCCGAAGAACGGCGGCGCGCGCTTACATCGCCAAATCGTTGACCGACAGAATGCCCATCAGAATCGAGATGATGATGAGCGCAATCACCACGCCCAGCACCAGCAGCAGCACGGGTTCGATGAGCGTGAGCAGGCGTTTGATGCCGGTTTGCACTTCGCGCTCGTGCACGCGCGCGACTTCCAGCAGCATGTCGCCCAGCCGTCCGGTCTCTTCGCCCAGCCGCACCATGTTGAGCGCCAGCGGGGTGAAAAGCCGCGTTTCTTCCAGCGCCGCAGCCAGCCGTCCGCCTTGTTTGACGGCGGTGGGCATGGCGGCGAGTGCGCCGCGCAGCACGGCGTTGCCGACGGTTTGCGTGGCAATGCCCAGCGCGGGGACGATGGTCACGCCGCTGTTGAGCAGGGTGCCCATGGCGCGCGCAAAGCGGGTGATTTCGTATTTGCGCGTAATCGTGCCAAACAGCGGCAGCGCCAGCAGGCGGGCATCGCGCCAGCGCCGTCCGGCCTCAGATGCCAATGCGCGCCGCGCCGCCCAGACCAGCAGCACGGCGCCGAGGACGAGGAAGGGAAAACCGTCGGCAATGAAATGCCCGAGCGCGACGATGATGCGCGTGGGCAGCGGCAGGGCTTCGCCCATGTCGCTAAACAGGCTTTCAAACTGCGGCACGACAAAGCCAAGCAGCAAGACGACCGAGAGCACGGCGACCACGCACAGGATGGCGGGATAGACCAGCGCCGAGCGGATGTTGCTGCGCAGTTCCAGCACGCGCTCTTGATGTTCGGCCAGTTGCGCCAGCGTGGCGGCGAGCTGGCCGCCCATTTCGCCGGCGCGCACCATGCTGAGGTAAAAATCGCCAAACAGGGCGCGGTGCGATTCCAGCGCCTGCGAGAGACTTTTGCCGCCCTTGACGGATTGCAGCAGGTCTTCCAGCAGGGCTTTCAGGTGCACGTTGACCGCCATGTTGATGGCAATCGTCAAGGCGCGATCCAGCGCCAGACCTGCGCGCAGCATGATGGCCAGTTCGGAGGTGAGCGCGGCGATGTCGGGCAGGCGCAGCGCCCGCCGTTCTTGCCGACGACGCCAGGCGGCGGCGGTGGCACTGGTGCGCGGCGCGTCCGCTTCTGCGCTGGCGGCGTGCGCCGCGCCATTGGCTTCGTCCAGCGCCAGCGGCATCAGCCCTTGTGCGCGCAACTGACGCAGGGCTTCGTCACGCCCGCTGGCGGCCAGCGTGCCTTGCGTCATTTTGCCGTTTGCGTCGGCTGCGCGATAGCGAAACTCAGGCATGGGCCACCCGCAGCAGTTCTTCCAGCGAGGTTAGTCCGGCGGCGACTTTTTGCAGTCCGTCTTCGTAGAGCGTGCTCATGCCTGCTGTCACCGCCAGATTTTGCAGGGCGGCGGCATCCACGCCGTTCAAAATCGCTTGCCGCGCAGCATCATCCATGACGAAGAGTTCGTGAATCGCGGTGCGCCCGCGATAGCCGGTGTGCTTGCAGTGTTCGCAGCCTTGCGCGCTGTAAATGGTGGCGTCTGCGGCGGGCACATGACGCGCCAGCCCGGTCTCGCGCAGCATGGCTTCGGGCAGTTCGCGCGGCGCTTTGCAGTGCGGGCACAGCGTGCGCACCAGCCGCTGCGCCAGTACGCCGTTGATGGTGGAGGTGATGAGATAGCGTTCAATGCCCATGTCTTCCAGACGGATGACGGCGGCGGCGGCGGTGTTGGTGTGCAGCGTGGAGAGCACGAGGTGGCCGGTGAGCGCCGATTGCACGGCAATTTGCGCGGTTTCCGTGTCGCGCATCTCGCCAATCATGATGATGTCCGGGTCTTGCCGCAGAATGGAGCGCAGCGCGCCGGCGAAGGTCATGCCAATCTGCGCGTGCACCTGCACCTGATTGACGCCGTCGAGCTGGTATTCCACAGGGTCTTCGACGGTGAGGATTTTCGCTGCGCGCGCATCCAGCTTGGCCAGCGATGCGTACAGCGTGGTGGTTTTGCCCGAGCCGGTCGGCCCCGTGACCAGTACGATGCCGTGCGGACGGGTGATGAGTTCGCGGTATTGCGCCAGCGCCTTGCCGGAAAAGCCCATGCTTTCCAGTTCCAGACGCAGGCTGGCGCGGTCGAGCACGCGCAGCACGACGCTCTCACCATGCACGGTGGGCAGCGTGGAGACGCGCAAGTCCAGGTCGTGCCCCTTGACGCGGGTGCGGATGCGCCCGTCTTGCGGCAGGCGGCGCTCGGCAATGTTGAGGTGGGCGAGCAGCTTGATGCGCGAAGTCACCGCTGGCGCCAGCGCCAGACTTTCGCGCTCTTGCGCCTGCAAGACGCCGTCGACGCGATAGCGCACTTGCAGGCCGTCTTCAAAGGGTTCGATGTGAATGTCGGAGGCGGCCAGATCAATGACGCGGGCAATAATCTGATTGACCAGCCGGATGACCGGCGCTTCGGTGGCCAGGTCTTTCAGGTGTTCGACAAACTCGCCGCCATCGGCGGCGGCATCCGCGCGCGCTTCGGCCTCTTCTTCACGTTCGGGGGCGACGTAGAGGCGGTCAAGCGCGGCGGCCAGTTCGCTTTCCATGGCCAGACGCGGCACGATGCGCCGCCCGCTGGCCAGCGCCAGCGCCTGTTGCAAAAAGTCATCCTGCGGCACGGCCATGGCTACTTCCAGCGCGCCGTCTTCCGTCAGGCACAGCGGCAAAATCTGGTGCGTGAGCAAAAAGGCAGTTTGCAGACCGGGCGCGTCCAGCGGTTCATCGGGAAAATCGTCGGCGCGCGCCAGCGACAGTTGCAACTGTTCGCTCAGCGCCTCGGCCAGGTCTGTTTCCGAAACCAGCCCCAGCCGCACCAGCACCCGCCCGAGCAAACCGCCCATCTGCGCCTGCGCCGCCAGTGCCTGTTCCAAGTCGCGCGCGGCGAGCTTCTGGCGACGAACCAGCAGTTCGCCCAGCAGGGGGCGGGGAGAATCGCAAAGCGTGTCGGGAGTGTCGTGGCGCATGGGGAACCTTTCGGCGGCGAGTCAGCCGCCGCCGTAAAAACGCGGGGGGCACAGTATACTTCGCATCTTCGCGCCCAATCATTTCATTTTGCCAACAGGGTTTTGCAATGGATTTTTCCCTGCCCGTCGACACGCCGCCGCTGATTTCCGTGCTGATTCGCAGCATGAACCGCCCGTCGCTGGCCGCGACGCTGGAATCGGTGGCGCGCCAGCAATGGCCGAATCTGGAAATCATCATTGTCGCCGCCTGCGGCGCGTCCCACCCGGAACCGCCCGCGCGCGTGCTGGATCACCCGGTGCGGCTGGTGCGCTCCGAACGTCCCCTGCGCCGCTCAGAGGCCGCCAATGCCGGGCTGGATGCCGCGCGAGGCGATTTGCTCTGTTTTCTGGATGACGACGATGCGCTGCTGCCCGGCCACTTTGAGCCGCTGGTCGAAGCCCTGCGCGCACACCCGCAGGCCGTCGCCGCCTATTCCGGCACCAGCGCCGAGACGCCCGACGGCCATGTGCTGCGCGTCTATGGCCGCCCGTTTGACCGCACGGATTTGTATCTGGAAAACTGCTTTCCGATTCATTCCGTGCTCTTTCGCCGCGAGGCGGTGCAGGCGGGCGCGCGTTTCGACCCCGCCTTTGATTTGTGCGAAGACTGGGATTTCTGGTTGCAGCTCGCCCGCTGCGGGGATTTTGTCTACTGCGAAGCCGTCACCGCCCTCTATCGCATCACCGAGGACGGCGGCTACGCCCTGCAAGGCGACGGGCAAACCGCCTATCTGGCCGAGCGCGCCGTGCTGGAAAAATGGCGCACACTGCACAGCGCCGACGCCCTGCACGCCATCGCCGAGCGCGGACGCCTGGTGCGCCCCTTGCAGCACGAGCGGCTGCAACTGCTGGCGCAAGCGCAAGAGGCGCAACAGGAGGCGGAAGAACTGCATGTCGAGCTGCAACAGCGCGACGAACACATCCGCGCGCAGGATGCCCGCATTCAGGAACTGCTCCGCTCGCATTCCTGGCGCATCACCGCGCCGCTGCGAACACTCAGCCTGTATGTGCGGCAAGGACGGCGCGCGTGGCACGCGCTGCGGGCGATGTCCGGCGCGCAGCGGCGGGATTTGCTGCGCCATCTGGC